>NZ_JBAEAP010000138.1:0-2043 GCF_056205495.1 Psychrobacillus sp.
AAGAGGAGCATTATCAAAAGTTGAGCTCGACGAATTAAATACAGCACATGGGGCTTCAAAAGAGGATCTTAATACCCTCAGGTCAGAATATCCAGAATGTCCAGAATCACTAATCTGTTTACTGGAAAATATAGACGGTACATATTGGCGGGAATATAAAGAAAATGAAATTGCGGTTTGTATTTTAGGCGCTGATGTTGCTGATGGCGAATATCCATATTATTTGCTATCTACACAACAGATGCTCGATAGTTCTAAGGAAGAAGAAGAAGTCTCCTATCTATTAGAATATCAAGATGACGAGGAGGCTGTTGACCCTAAGATAAATCCAGAGGGACTGCTACCTGGTAAGTATATTCATTTTGCAGACTGTATGAACAACGGTGGGACATCAAGACTCTTTATTGATTTTAACCCTTCATCTGATGGTGTAAGTGGTCAAATAGTTCGATTTCTACATGATCCAGATGAATACAAAGTGATTGCAGACAGCTTTGACGAGTATTTACAGGATATTATTGACGGTAACTTTATTTTTCTTAATAGTGAAGAAAAGTAATATAATCAATGCTTGTAAAGTGTTAAAGGGGAGGTTAACTGACATCAATTCTATAGTTAACAATAAAGTTAAGTACATTGTTTTGTTGTTGATACTACTTTTTTTTCCTTTTTTTAATTTTTTCACTGTTACAGGTTACGCTTGTTCATGTGATCAGCCAAACACCGTGAAAGAAGAATTAGATTTTAGTTCCACAGTTTTTTCTGGAAAAGTTGTTGAAATAAGAGATGAAAACAAAAATAAGTCCATCCATTCTTCTGCTGATCCTATTGCAGTACATTTTGAGGTGAATGAATATTGGAAGGGGCCGAATCAGTCACCAATTACAGTTTATACTGTAAGAAATACGGAAAGCTGTGGCTACGAATTTGAATTAAATCAAGAATATTTAGTATATGCAAATGAATCAAATGGAGAAATGCAAGTGAATTACTGTTCCAAAACTACTCCGTTGTCTTTAGCAGATAAGGATTTAGCTGAATTAGGAAAAGGTGAAAAACCCATTGAAAAAGTTTTAAAAGACTCAGATGCTAATAAGGGGGAGGAACAGATAACACCCGAAAGTTCTACAAATATAAATACCATATATATCAGTCTGCTCTCCTTAATTTTATTGCTGATAATTATGTATGTTCTAAAACGGATTAAGAAATCGCCATAATCTTTTATGATAATTTAACATTCTGTGATTAAAAGCATGAATATATTAATATGGCTTTTTTACTGATTGGATGTTTTCGTAATGATCATTACTTTTATAAAAATTCAAAAGACGGATAAAAAGAAAAAAATGGATGTGTATTTATGAAAGTATTTTCTACTATTTCACCAATTTTAGGTGCAATCTTATCTAGCTTCGGAATACTACCTTTTATATTTAATTACCCACATAGTGATAGTCCTGATTCTGGTCCATCAAATTTGTGGGAACTTATTCTTATGATTTCTTATGATGGAAAAGGTTTGTATTTATTTGTAGGAATTGCTTTGTTGATTCTATCCTTTTTCCTGATTTTTAGACAAAGAAAATTACAAGTTTGATTTCTTTTCCAAAGACCTATCGACTGGAGCAAATGCTTATTTCAGCGTGTCAAAAATCCAATAAACCTAAGAAGCGTATAAAAGACCTCGGTAACGACTAGAAGGAGCCCCGGATATTTCCCTTGGGCTCCTTCATTAATATTTATAAAGTGGTGGTGTTGATATTTTGCAATTTAGATTGTTCATGCTGTAAAAGCCATTCTTTCCTCCACAGACCTCCAGCGTAACCAGTCAACTTTCCTCCAACGCTTATGATCCGATGACAAGGTATCACAATAGGTAATCTGTTTTTGTTATTAGCACTTCCTACAGCTCTAACTGCACGATTTTTCCCAATTGTTTCTGCTATATGCTTATAGGTAGCAGTTGTCGCATAAGGAACTTGTGTAAGTGCTTGCCAAACAGATTGCTGAAATGCAGTGCCCTCATAGTTATAGAGAAAG
>NZ_JBAEAP010000139.1:0-3260 GCF_056205495.1 Psychrobacillus sp.
GGTATAGACCAAACTAAAATTTGTTCTTTTAGTTTGGTTATACCTAACATACGATTAACAACCCAGAATAAAGAATCGTTGAAATATGAAAACAACATCGCTCCTAGTGCTGCGGCTTGAGCTGCCAATACTAAATTAACGTCAAGATTAGCTAGGATCGGAGCAGAAATAGAAGCCGCTGTTATCATTGCAACGGTCCCGCTTCCTTGTATTAATCGTACAATAGAAGGGATAAAGAATGGCACAAGTATTGCAGGTAATGGTAAACCAGCAATGATTTCAGCTAAATAATCTCCAGTACCACTGTCACGCAACACTGTACCTAGAGCGCCCCCAGCACCTGTAACTAGCAGGATAATACCAGCAGTTGTCATACCCTCTTCCATTCTTTCTAACGCTTCGTCTTTTTTCATCTGATTAGCTAAACCATAAATCGCTACAACTAATCCAAGGGCTAATGCGATAATCGGTTGTCCAAGGAACAACACATAATCCCAAACCCCTCCTGTTATTTCTAAAGCGGTTAGCGTAGTATTCAAGAATATTAATATGATTGGCAATAATATCGGTAAAAATGAAATAAAGAAAGATGGTAGTTCTTTTTCTCGGTCAGCAGAAGCTGCTAAAAAATCTTTATACACCATCTCGGAAGAATCCTTACGCACAAATCCTTCTCCATCTTCTTCTGGAACTTGGTAAATTCTTTTACCAACCCATTTAGCGTAAAAAACACCTATAGTAATAATTGGAATCGCAAATATTAATCCCCAAAGGATCATTTCCCCTATGTCTACTCCAAAAATACCTGCTACTCCTAATGGACCTGGTGTCGGTGGGACTGCATGGTGAGTTGCAGCTAAACCAATCGCTAAAGCAACACCCATTGTCACTACGGATTTACCAGTTTTACGTGATAATGACTTTACTAAAGGATTTAAAATGACAAATGCCGAATCAACGAAAATTGGAATTGATACAAAATAACCAGCAATCGCCATTGCCCATTCTTCCTTCTTCTTTCCAACTACTCTAATTAACGTATAAGCAAGCTTTTCAGCTGCTCCAGTTACTTCTAAAATTCTACCCATCATAACCCCAAGCCCTACTACAATCCCTATAGAAGCTAGTGTGTTACCAAAACCACTTGTAATAGAGTTAACTACTTTTAATGGCTCCATCCCGCCGATAAGTCCTGTAATAGAAGCAGCAATAAGTAAAGCTAAAAAAGCATGAATCTTTGTTTTTAACACAAGTAAAATTAAAACAGTAACACCGATAGCTAACCCCAATAACATTTGCATTTCTAAAACCATCTCTGAAACCCCTTTCAATTATGTATAATTAAATAGAAAAGGGGTTTCCCCCTTTCCTTTCTACAAAATCTACAAAGACTCGCGTGTAAACTTAGGCGCATACTCCGCAGCTAGCTTGATGCATTCGTACATACTTACTTCAGATGCGATATTATTCCAAGCTATATCAAAAGCTGTGCCATGATCTACGGAAGTACGTAAGAATGGAAGCCCATTCGTAATGGATATAGTACGATGGAAATCAGTCATCTTAGCTGCTATATGACCTTGATCGTGGTACAAAGATAGAACTGCATCATATTTACCATTAAGTGCTTGGAAGAATACGGAGTCAGCTGGTACTGGGCCATACGCATCGATTCCATCTGCTTTAGCAAGCTCAACACCTGGTTTAATCTCATTCACTTCTTCCATCCCGAACAAGCCACCCTCGCCTGCATGAGGATTTAACCCTGCAACTGCTAACTTACGACTCTCGACGCCTAGGCGCTGTAAAGCTTGGTCACATCTATTTAAATAATCTCTAACACGCTCTTTAGTCATCTGTTTAATAGCATCTGCAACAGATAAGTGACGAGTCAAGAAGAAAATACGCATCCCATTGACTTGGAACATAGTTAAAGGATCCGGAGCACCACCAAGATCTTCAAGCATTTCCGTGTGTCCAATGTAAGGAACATTTGCAGCTTTTAATGATTCCTTGTTAATTGGAGTGGTTGCCAGCGCCTTTACTTCTCCAGTCATTGCTAGCTCCACTGACTTTTTAATGAATTCAAATGCTGCTTGACCATTTTGAGCAGAAACTTCACCCGGTTTAAATTGCTCTATATTAATATTATTCAAATCTAAGATATCTATTACTCCATATTCATAAGAACCTTCCGTTGGTGAAGTAACTATATTAATCTCTAAATCTACATCTGTTACTTCGATCGCTTTGCGAATAATTTTAGCGTCACCTACCACAAGTGGTTTACACATCGAGTAAATTTCTTCTTTAGCTAGTGACTTAACTGTAATTTCTGGACCGATTCCCGCTGCATCACCCATTGGTATCGCAATAATTTCTCTTGTTGTCATACTAGAACACTTCCTTCTTCTTTTTTATTCGTTAAAAATCTTACGCATTTATAAATTGAATATTTGTCTCCTACCATTCCACCTTTAGTAATGACCGGTATCCCATCAAATGTTCCACCTATAAAATGACCATAAGCAGCTAAAGGAATAACTTCATCCTGTAAGCCTATTGCAGTTGCATTACTTACCGCACAAATAGCCGCAGTTACATCCCCACCACTTGAAAAAGTACCGTCTATTTGGTGATTTGTCTGCTGGACTACATTATTTGTCACTCTAGCCAGTCCCTCTGTTAAACGCTTTGCCAGTTTCTCTTCCGTAACCCCTTCTTTTAAAGCAATTTCTGAAAGATTCAGCTTTTCGGTTCCAGGCGTGTAAGTAGTAATTATCAAAACTTCTTGATCTTCTAATTTAGACAAAGCTTCTTCAGTAGCTCGATCAATTTCTTTCTCCCAGGAATTCGTCATCGATGCTAATGCACTCGCATGCACATATACAGGTTCCGCATTCTTTTTATCTATTAGATAATTTAGCTGTCTCCCAGTTAAGGGTGTAATACTGCCAACGGTCACGATAAATTTATTTGTTTGAACATGTTGATGGGCTTTCATTCTTCCGTAAGAGGCAGAAAGTGGACCTGGATCAACAGGGATAAAATGTATCCCATCTATGGAAGCCATCGCCTCTGCAATGTTATCTATTTCTTCATTTGTCACTGCATCCACCACTATAATCCGATTCATCGCTTCAATTTGTTTAATGATCTGTAATTGAATGGACTCTTTACCCTTTAAAACTGTCCCAAGCCCTACATGTGAAACTTTCAACTTACTTTGATTTTCCATTATAGTTGGGACATGTGAGATA
>NZ_JBAEAP010000140.1:0-8675 GCF_056205495.1 Psychrobacillus sp.
ATCACTGGAATAAATAAAACTGCAATTATTGAAATCAATAATTTTTTGTTTTTAAAAATACCTTTCCATTCCGATTTTATCATGTCGATTCCTCCTAATACTATATGACCGATATGTTCATCTGGTCATTTTTAACTAAAAAAATGAGTCTCAAATTGCGAGACTACGAAAAATTGTATCCTGAAAGAAGTTAGCAATATCTTCTTCAGATAATGAATCATCGTGGGTTAAGTTCCAATCATTTACGAATGCAACATAAGCCTTTAATAATAAATATGCTACAAGCTCTGCATTTACCTGTCGGATTTCTCCCTTTTTAACATATTTATTGATTTTCTCACATATGAACGAAACAATAGCTTGCTCGACTTGGCCAATGACATGCTTTACTGCAGGAGTTTTCCATTGTTTTTCCTCATCAATTATTTTTGCGTACAATTGATGTGTTTCACGAAACTCGAGCATCTTCATGAGCGCTGCATGAGCATTTTGCTGAAATGGAGCATCTTCTATAATGACATTAACAGCTTCCAGTTTCATTTCTTCAATCATATGAAGGACAATTTCTTGGAACAAGACTTCTTTGTTTTCAAAGAAATTATATATAGTTCCTTTTCCTACATTTGCAATCTTGGCTATTTGCTCCATAGTTGTTGCTTTATATCCGAAAAGAGAAAAGGATTTATTGGCAGCTATTAAGATTTCCTGTTTGCGGTCCATTTGGTTATCCCTCCTCATAAAAAAATGACCAGAAAACCATTTCGGTCAACTAGTCATTATAATACTCTCTATTGTTTATTTACGCAAGTAAAATTTAATGTTTTTCACTCATATGATCCATCGAGTTATCACTATCATCAGGTAACACTTTACTCATATCTGGTGTACCTACTGTAAGCTCTTGTTTAGGCATTACGTGCATATCTCTTGCAGTTGTATGAGCAAACATATAATAAACTCCGTCATGTTCAAACGTAATCTTAGCCTCATAAATGCCGTCTTCTGTTAATGTACCTTCTATTAATTGTCCTTCATCACGTAATCCAGATTCCCATACTTCAAACTCTACTTTGTCGGCATCATTGACTGCTTCCTCACTTTGTGTAACTTTAGCAGAAAGAATTACTTCTTCACCAACAGGTAAATCTTCAGGTGTTTGAATCTCTACAAAAACCTCTTCTAACGTTCCTTGCTGACTTGTACTTGAATGTGTTTCTTCCTTTTCACCACAGCCTACTAATGTTAAAGCTACAAGTAGTGCTAGTGAGATAATGACCTTTTTCATTCGAAAAATCCTCCCAGAATGGTAATGTAAAACTCCATATGCTTACTAAAAATACTCTAAAAGCCAATAACTTTTAGAGCATTCTAGCAATCAGTTTGTTAAGCTTTTAAATGCTTCATCACTACGTCCGCCATAGCATCAATAAATTGAGGCTGGTCGTTTGGCATAGCTGGGCGCACATAAGTAGCACCGATTTCATCACAAACCACTTTACATTCGTAATCGTTGTCGTAAAGAACTTCTAAGTGCTCCGCAACAAATCCTACTGGAGTATAAACGAATGTTGTATAGCCTTTTTCTTTGTGTAAATCATGAGTCAAGTCTTGTACATCTGGTCCAATCCATGGTTCAGGAGTTTGACCAGCACTTTGCCAGCCTACTGCATAATTTTTTACACCAGCAGCCTCAGCGATTAAATCTGCTGTTTCTTTTAACTGATCTTCGTATGGATCTCCCATAGTTTTAATTTTTTCAGGTAAAGAGTGAGCTGAAACAACTAAACAAGCTTTTTCACGTTGCTCTTCTGACATATTAGCAAAAGCCTCGCTTACTTTCTCGCTCCAGTATTGAATGAATTTTGGCTCTGTATACCAGCTTTCTACTGAAGTTATTTTAAGGTTGCCCAGTTTTTCAGCCTCTTCTTTGATACGTCCATTATATGATTTAATAGAGAACGTAGAGAAATGTGGAGCCAATACGATGGAAACGGCTTCCGTGATTCCATCCTTATGCATTTCTGCCACTGCATCCTCTAAGAAAGGCTCAATATGCTTTAAGCCAATATATAACTTAAATTCAATGTCATCTTGTACTTCATTTAAACGTTCGCAAAGTCCTTTTGCTTGGTTTTCTGTGATTTTAGCTAGCGGAGAAATTCCTCCAATTGCTTTATAGCGACCAGTTAAATCCTCTAATTGTTCTTCGCTTGGTTTACGACCATGACGAATATGCGTATAGTAACGTTCAATGTCCGCTTCCTCATATGGAGTTCCATATGCCATTACTAATAATCCCATTGTCTTCTTCATTTTTGTCACCTCAAAAGTTATTTTAGTTAGATTTCGCTGCAATAAGTTCTCTACTATAATCATGGATAAACGAAGTTAAGCGTTTCAAAACATCCGGATCAACTTCTGGGAACACGCCGTGACCTAGATTGAAAATATGACTAGGGTGAGCTACACCTTGTTCAATAATCAATTTTGCACGTTTCTCAATTTCTGCCCAATCCCCAATTAAATAAGATGGATCCAAGTTACCCATTAGGGGTTTAGTTAATCCTTTTGCACGAGCTTCCTCAATGGATAGGCGCCAATCGATACCTACTACATCTACAGGTAGATCATGCCACTCCATTGCCAGGTGGCTAGCTCCTACACCAAAAGTGATTAACGGAACACCGGTTTCACGCAACACAGAAAAGATGCGTGTCATAATAGGCTTGATGAAAATACGATAATCTTCTACATTTAATGCACCAACCCAAGAGTCAAAAATTTGGATGGCCTTAGCTCCAGCTTTAACTTGAGCTTTTATGTAAATAACAATCATATCAGCAAGCTTGTCCATTAAAGCAAACCATGCTTGTGGCTCAGATACCATAAATGATTTCGTTTTGTTATAGCTTCTAGATGGTCCGCCTTCAATCATGTAGCTTGCTAATGTGAATGGAGCACCTGCAAAACCAATTAGTGGAACATTTAATTGTTCTGTCGTTAATAATTTGATAGTATCTAAAACAAATGGTACGTGGTCTTCTGGAGAGAATTCTCCTAGTTTTTCCACATCTTGTACGGTACGTATTGGATTTGAAATGACTGGTCCAACACCAGATTTTATTTTTACGTCTACTCCGATTCCTACAAGTGGAGTTACAATGTCTTTATAAAGAATAGCCGCGTCTACATTGTAGTTTTCTACTGGTAGACGTGTCACATACGCACAAAGCTCTGGCTCGTGGGTAATTTGTTCTAAAGAATATTTTTCTTTAATTTTTCTATATTCTGGTTGCGATCTTCCCGCTTGCCTCATATACCATACAGGTGTATGTTCCACTTTCTCACCGCGCGCTGCACGTAAAAGTGTGTCGTTAAAAGTAGTCATTTCATTTCCTGCCCTTCTTAATAACATGTTATTTTATACCTAAATACATTACATGATAATACTTTACTACAATGCCCGAAGAAAATCTTTTGAATTGCCTTTGATAACGATTACATTCCGTTTCCAATATACGCTTCAACTATAGACGTTTCTTGAATTAATGTATAGTTATAAACGGGAATTGTCATAAATTTGTCCTGATTTCAAACCATCCTGAAAAAAGGTAGTTTTTAAATTTGCAAATTAGGGGAAAATATAAATACAAACTATAATTAATACTGGAGGAAGCTTAATGAAATTATATATGACGTCCGGAACACCTGAGTTTATGCAGTCCATAAAAGATAAACACCCCAATGAAAACATATACATTTTACACGGGACGGGAAATTCAGTTCTCATTCATGAAACGACTGGTAAATCCGTCTTTCAAGTCCCTCGTATTTATGAAATTTTAGAATCTCGCGGTAGTTTTAATGAGAATGGATATTTTGTCCTTCACCACATCCCCGTATCAGATGAAGGTAAACCAATATTTGAACATCAATATACAAACCTTTCTCCAACTGTTGAATCTGAACCAGGCTTCATAGCTTTACGCGTTTTAAAACCTTTAAAATCAGATACTTATATTATCTTATCAGAATGGAATGGACCTAATAGCTATGAAATCTGGGAAAAGTCTGTTGCACTAGACTTCACCAGTGTCGCAGATAAGCAACAGTTATTTACAAGCGCACCTTATATATCGACCTATCGTTCGAAAACAAAAGAAGAATAAGAATAAACATTAATAACCAAACACTAAAACGCTCATAATCTGAGCGTTTTCTTATTTTTAATATGTACAAAAATTAAATTAATGATTCCTATTTTTGTAAAACACAAGCGTCACAAAGAAGATAATGCGATTTGCTAATTCAAGTTTTATGTTTGATTAATGAGGCGCTTCGGACCTGCTTATGGGCTCTTTCCTACACCTTATGGGACACTTTCCGCCTGGTTATGGGCGATTCACACCTTTACGGGCGCTTTTCTTTGATTTATGGGTCACTTCCATCCTATTTATAGGCGCTTTCCATACTCTTTATGGGCCACTTTCCGCCTGCTTATGGGCGATTCACACCTTTACGGGCGCTTTGCTTTGATTTATGGGTCACTTCCACCTTGTTTATGGGCTCTTTCTTACTCTTTATGGGACACTTCTAACCTGTTTATGGGCTCTTTCCATACTCTATATGGGCACCCTACTTATAGACAAACTCCATACTTTTTTCTCAAATAAAAAAACTGCAAACTACTCAATTTACTTGAGTGTATTTGCAGTTTTTTATTTCAACAATTAGATTTTACTCATTCGCAAAGTTAGTTCTGACACTACTAACACGGCTACTGGTACTAAGTATGTGATAGGAGAATTTCCGCCTTGGATTAGAACACCTATCAAAACAGCCGCTGCTTGAATGAACTGAAGGATCCTAATCAAACGCGCAACTGATTGCTTTCTTGCGTCCTTTTCAATAGGAAACAAAAGATCCATTCTAAATTCATATCCTGACAATAGTGCATGCTTAATCTGAATAACTGTAGCAAAGGAAAGGGCAGCGGCAAATATGATGGATACGATTGGGAACGGAATGAATATAGCTCCGATGATCGCAAGTCCAGTTAAACGCAGCCACAAATAGAAAAAGTCATTCGTTCGGATGAAAGTCCTCATAACTAAGTAAAGCTGGGTATTTTTTTGTCCATATCTCGCCAGCTTATAAAATACATCCAACCATTTTCTTCTTTTGGTTGCTCCACGAATATGTGGAACGTCGGTAAAGTAATTAGCAAATCGGTAAAATCTCATCATACGAGATTGCTCAACTACAATAAAGTGTTCAAATGGAAATGGAACTTCTTTTTTCTTTTTCACCCATGCCATTGTATA
This sequence comes from Psychrobacillus sp., assembly GCF_056205495.1. Classification (NCBI taxonomy): domain Bacteria; kingdom Bacillati; phylum Bacillota; class Bacilli; order Caryophanales; family Bacillaceae; genus Psychrobacillus; species Psychrobacillus sp. The sequence continues at coordinate 5,325 of NZ_JBAEAP010000140.1, forward strand.
AATAAATTGTACAATAGCCACTAAAATCACAAATAAATAGCTTCCATTCAATAGGAAATACAGTGCTACTAATACAAGTAGAAAGCGTAGAAAACGGTCCCCCCATACGCCTCTTCCATTAGCAGCCCATCGGAAGTTGAACTCCGTATGGATGCTCCAATACTTTAATACTAATAAAAATATCAATAGAGCAATAATTTCTTCTCTTGTACTACCAGCTACTCTTGTAAGTAAAGGAATTGCCACAACATACGCAGCCAAGGTGACTACGATTGAAGAGAAATAGGTCCAACGAAGTGCAAGTCGTAAATATTCCCCTAGCTTTGTTTCTAACGGCAAAAAATACACACTGTCTGCATTTTTTAACAGAGTAACAGGTGTGCTCAATGTAACTAAGATACTTAAGATAAACGCAACTACCAAATATGCGGGAAAATCCTTAGGAGCTGTGTTTAGCCATCCACTATACGTATAGCCTAGCGCGCCAATCGCAAATACGATAACAATAGCCAAATGACCAGAAATAATAAATTTCATATATTTCTGGAGCTCATTTATATAGAAGACAAATCGCTTACTCCATACTTCACGCAAATTATTCATCTTGTTGTTCCTTTGTCATTTCGATGTAAAGATCATCTAATGTAGCATATGGCATGTTAAATGCTGCTCGTAAGTCCGTCATCGTTCCTTGTGCACGAATTTTCCCATTATGCAAAAGAAGTATGCGATCACAATATCGTTCAGCTGTTGATAGAATATGTGTCGACATGAGGACAGAAGCCCCCTCATCCTTTCTTGCTTTCATCTGATCCAGTAGTGATTGAATCCCTAAAGGGTCTAGACCTACAAACGGTTCATCAATAATGTATAGGGATGGACTCACTAAAAATGCACACATAATCATCACTTTTTGACGCATTCCCTTAGAAAAATGAGTTGGAAACCAGTTTAATCGTTTTTCCATACGAAACTCTTTTAATAGGGAAGTTTTTCTAGCCTCAAATACATCCTTGTCCAAATTGTAGGCCATAGCCGTAAGCTCTAAATGTTCATTTAACGTTAACTCGTCATATAATACCGGCGTTTCTGGTATATAAGAAAAAGAAGAGCGATATAGTGCTGGGTCGTCCCTTAACGTCTTTCCGTTTAGTAGAATTTCCCCGTTTGCGGCATTCATTGTTCCAATAATATGCTTGATCGTTGTACTTTTCCCAGCACCATTCAGCCCGATTAAACCCACAAGCTCTCCTTTACCAATAGAAAAGTCCAAATCATGCAATACAGGCTTTCTTGTATATCCACCTGTTACATTTTTTACTTCTAATACAGTCATTTCTACACCTCACTTCTTCTTAATTATAATTTTACCAAAGCCTGCCTTAAAAATCTTCTGTCATTTCATTTCTATCTCTCAAATTGTTAAAAAGAAAAACAAACTTGTCCTATTATATGTTAAACTCATCCTAATAATGAATAGGAGGTTTTTTCATGAGTAACTGTATTTTTTGTAAAATAATCGATGGCTCTATCCCTAGTGCTAAAATTTATGAGGATGAACATGTGTATGCTTTTATGGATATTATGCCTCTGACAAAGGGACATACTTTAATTATTCCTAAATCCCACAAGGAAAATGTATATGACTTAAGCGAAGAAGAGGCTAGCAATTTATTTAAGGTAGTTCCAAAAATAGCGTCTGCATTAAAGGATACGTTTGGACCTGTTGGGATGAACCTATTAAATAATAACGGTGCCCCTGCCGGACAAAGCGTTTTCCATTTTCATTTGCACTTTATCCCTCGCTACGATCAAACTGATGGACTGAAGCTCACTTGGAATACGAAGGAAAAAACCTATTCATCCGAAATGATTCAGGACCTGGCAAAAGAACTGTCAAATAAATTATCAGCCAACTAATTGCTTTTAAAAGGAAAAAGATTTACAATCATTAATAAGTTTCTTGCTGACGATCATGAGGATACGTTAGGAGAACTAAATAGCCGAGAAAAGTTGAGGAGAGATGAGAAATGAATACGAAAAATCTTGTACTAATGTCTTTACTAGTTGGTGTAGGAGCAGTGCTTTACATTATTATTCCCGGTATTAACGGGGGTATGAAGCCAGACTTCATGTTGACCATGATGTTTATTGGAATACTATTATTTCCCGAGGTCAAAAGTGTATTTTTACTAGGGTTCTCCACAGGAATAATTTCAGGATTATTTTCGACCTTCCCTGGTGGCTTTGTTCCAAATATAATAGATAAGACAATCACTGCATTTGTTTTCTTTGGTCTAGTTATTTTATTAAACAAATTAGCTAACAAATTGGCCGTAGCAGTTGTTTTAACTTGCGTTGGCACTCTAATATCAGGAACTGTTTTCCTATCGACCGCTATTTTCATATTTAATGCGGGCGCGGTATTTACAGAACTCTTCCTAATAGTCGTTTTACCAGCAATACTTATAAATGGCATAGCATTTTTTATCATTTATCCAATTGTCGTAAAACTTGTGAAACGCTCTAATTTTAATACTGCACTTACCATTTAACACAAGAAAAGCGTAAGCGCCTGTCTCTGCCCCGACAGACAAATGGGAAAATACGAGGAGGCAGCTCCTCAGCCACCGCAAACGCTCTTGTTTGCGACGAGCTTGCGCAGGAGCAGTATTTCCCCATTTGACCCCGAGGGGCAAGGCGGTGGAGCTAGATATTAATTTATCCACATGTCTATATTTATATAATTCCTAAACACTGAAAAAGCTTTCCTTTTATGAGGAAAGCTTTTTTTGTATTGAATATTATGTTTTAATAATGGAAAGGAAAGGAATAATATATACATATAAGGAGTGATTTGCATGAAAGTATCACAATTATTAATTGGTGTAGCTCTTGGAGCATTAACAGGTGCGACTACTGTACTTTTATCCACCCCTAAAAGTGGTCCAGAAGTTAGGGAAAATATTAAAGCGGTATCTGCTGACTACAAAGACAAGCTTTCCGATATTAACGATCAGCTACGAAAAGTGAAGGTATCGATACAAAGCTTAAAGGCAGAATCACAGGTTATGATCCCACGAACAGTCAAAGACGTGAAAGAAAGCGTTGAAAAGTGGCAAAACGACACAGCCCCTCTCCAACAACAATTACAACATGAGATTTCATCCATTCAAACAGCTATTGATGAGCTTGAACAAGCACTTCCTAAGAAAAAAGAAGTTATAGTTACTAACTAACCAACAGTATGCGTTTAGTCTTTTAGATTAAAGGCATACTTTTTTTAAACCTATAGATTTTTGAATGTTTCAATTATTCTAAAATATATCTATATGAATAGCTTGCTAGACT
>NZ_JBAEAP010000141.1:0-6342 GCF_056205495.1 Psychrobacillus sp.
TAACCATTCACCTTTCTTATTTAAAACTAAACCGGCTACTCCTAACCAGACACTTCCTCTTTTCTCTTTAGACATACCAACCAACTCCCTTAAAATAAGTGTAAGGGCTTGTTGTTGCTCTGACAAGTGAATGGATAAATCAAAATATAATCCTTCCTTGCAATCTCCTCTAAACACTTATTTTATTTAGATTGTTTATTTTTTCTGCTAAAACCAAAAATGGCAGAAGAGAAAATAAATATGGCTGTGCACAACCACATCGTTATGCCATTCCATTGTCCATCTAGTAAAGCAATATTCGTTAAAATCGTGAGTTGCATCAAGCAAATGGAAATATATAAAACGGTGTTATGTTGCATTAGTATATCCCCTCTCTTTCAACTACTTTCATTTTAACGTATATACCTAATGTAAAATGGAGATCAAAAAAATCTCCCACTGAATAATTCAGTAGGAGATTTGGTTATATTAATATTATAGTTTGAATTTACCTTTTTTGATCATCAATGGAACTCCACCGATCATGTAAAGAGCACGGTTATCAATAACCTTTTTCATAATAGAAGCTTTTGTACCAGTTAGCTTTCTACCCATTACGTCACCAATTGCATCATGCTCACCTAGAGAACATACTGTTCCTTTAAGCTCAGGAACGAATTCTTTCGTATTTTCACCCTTCATAAGAGCTACGATATTTTGAGCTACTGTTACAGCTTGTTGCATAGCAATTTGAGCTGTTGGTGGGTATGGACGATTAATTGCTTCATTGATCATCAATGCACAGTCTCCAACGATAAATACGTCTGGGAAACCAGGAGCACGCATATCTTTTTCAACTTTAACACGAGCACGCATGTTTTCGATGCCAGAAGTTTCGATTAAACGGTTTCCGCGGACACCAGCTGCCCAAACAACCGTACCAGCTTTGATGAATTCAAATTCCTCTTCACCTTTTTTAATCTTAACGCCTTCAGGAGTTGCTTCTACTACTGGTGTTCCAATAGAGAATTCAATTCCTTTTGCTTCTAGTTGACGAACAGCATATTCAACTAGCTCAGGATCGAATCCTGGTAAAACCATAGGTGCTGCTTCAACACAAACAACGCGTACTTTTTCTTTTGGTACATCATATTCAGCACAAAGCTCAGGAATACGATTCCCTAACTCTCCTAAGAATTCGATACCAGAGAATCCAGCCCCACCTACAACGATTGTTAAACGAGCATCATCTCTTGTTTCTTCTGTAGACCATGTAGCAAATTGGTACTCGATATGGTCACGGATTTGACGAGCTGCATTTACGTTTGCGATAGATAAAGCATATTTATCTAATCCAGTAATTCCAAATGTTTCGCCTTCAAAGCCTAATCCAATTACAAGGTAATCATATGTGTATTCCCCAGCGCTTGTTGCTACTTTTTTAGAGTTTACATCAATTCCTTCAACTGTAGCTTTTACGAATTGAACTTTTCCTTTATTGATAACGTCTTTAATATCGTAACGTACTTGATCTGGACTTAACGTACCAGCCGAAGCCTCATGTAACCAAGTTGATTCGTAATGATAATCGTTTTTATTTATTAAGATTATATCTGCTTCATCTGTACCTACTAATTTTTGAAGGTTTACTACAGTAGATAATCCACCGTAACCTGCTCCTAATACTAGAACTGTTGGTCTTTTCACGAAGATCGCAACCACCTTTTTTTATTTTTTATAACAACCGAATGATTCATAAATCTTGTTCATTCGTTTTTAGCTTGTCATTTTTCCGACAAATTTCACACTATACCTATTTTAGACCTTTTAGAATAGGATTTCAACACTATTTAACAACATTCTAAAGGTAGGAATATACAGATAATTGTTAGTATTTATTAAAAAGTTCAAATGCAAGTTTAACTAGCATGCAAATAAGGAAACTATTCAGTCCTTTTAGCTTTCTCCTTTTAAGAGCGTATATGCTTTTTATTTATAAAAAAGAACATTTTCTAATGCAAGAAAATGTTCTTTCATTTATTTAACAGCTTTCAGGTGTGCCTTCTTTTTTAGCAGTTCTAAACGATGAACCACAGCCACAGGAAGCAATTGCATTCGGGTTATCGATCGTAAAGCCTCCACCCATCAACGATTCTTTATAATCGATGACCGTTCCAGTAAGTATAGATGCATCTTCCTTGGAAACAATGATGTCTAGTCCATGCTGATGCAAAACTAAATCATCTTGATTTTTCTCTTTTTCAAATCCCATACCATAGGAAAGTCCGCTACATCCACCACCGTTAACGGAAACACGTAGAAGTGAACCTTCCTCCTCATTGTGGACCATCATCTCTTTAACGCGGTAAGCTGCCGCTTCAGACAAATTAACTACTTCTGTCATCTAGATCACATTCCTTCCTTATGTATATATAATATCAATGTTTTCACTATCTATACAAGGAAAACTACTCGAAACGGACATCGCTTTCTACATATTTTTACAGTATAATAAAAGAAATAATAGGCATCTAAGGGGAAAAAGTAATGGAAATACTTCCGTATTATCAAAAAGAGGTAGTATGCTTACACTGTAAGAAAAAATTTAAGTCAACTAAGGTTCGTTCGAAATTTATAAAGCTAGAAACCCATGATACAGACTTTCAACCAATCTACCAGAATAAAGAAATCAATCCATTACTTTATAATGTATTTGTATGTGAGCACTGTGGCTTTTCGTTTACAGATGATTTCACAAAATATTTTGCTCCAAGTGTAAAAGACGCGATCATGGAGAACATAACTAAACAATGGACATCACGCTCCTACGGCGGTGAAAGAACGATTCAAGAAGGAATCACTGCTTATAAGTTAGGAATATTATGTGCATCTTTAAAAAAAGAAAAATTTGTATCCATAGCCGGCTTAGCATTGCGAGTAGCTTGGCTCTACCGTATAGTAGGACAACAAGAAGAGGAAAAAAGATTTCTAGAAATAGCGCGAGACCGCTATATCGATTCATATTCTAGGGAGGATTATAGTGGAACCCAAATGTCTGAGATACGAGTTCTTTACATGATAGCAGAGCTGTCTAGACGAGTTGGAGCAAGAGATTTAGCTACACGCTATTTTTCGATGATCCTAGAAAAACAAAGCTCTTCTATTGAACCTTCACTTATTGAGATGGCCAAAGAACGCTGGCAGGAAATGCGTACATAAAGAAAAAGAAGCCAGTTAGGCTTCTTTTTTCATATTTATTGGAATTAAAATACTTGTTCTACTTCTACGATACCAGGTACTTCCTCTAGTAAAGCGCGTTCTATACCAGCTTTTAAAGTGATCGTAGAACTTGGGCAGCTTCCGCATGCTCCTAAAAGTCGTAGTTTTACAATGCCGTCTTCAACGTCAACAAGCTCGCAGTCCCCGCCGTCTCGTAGTAAGAATGGGCGCAATTTATCTAAAACTTCTTGAACTTGTTCATTAATTGTATCAGTCATATAGATCGACTCCTTTCACTACAATCATTATAGAATAATTGCTGATTAAATGGAAGTGTTTACTTCCCGTAAAACATCTACGGTAAATAGTCTGCCCAAAGATGAATAAATATTACATACTGTGTTTTTTCTGCTTAGCACTTTTAGAATAGCTCCAGGTAGTTAAGAACGTCTAAGAATGAGCATATGTCATATCTTTGAGTAAAAAAGCACATCAATTTATGCTATTTTTATAAACTTATGTCACTGTCTTTGAACTACCTATTTTTAGGAAAATCGTACAATTTTGTATTTTATTATAAAATGTTACTTAATGACATAGCGGGAGGGTAATTAGTTGAAAAAATTACTATCGTTGGCACTCATTTCATTCATTATGTTCGGTTGTTCAAATGAAAAAGACCTTACGGATTACGAGAAAGAAATCGAAGCACTGGAAAAAGAGAATCAAGAGCTGAAAGATAAACTAAGTGAGGGCAAAGCTGACTACAGCACATCCCTACAGGAAACCGACAGAACCTCGAGACGTTTCATGGATCTACTTGCAGCTGAGGATTTCGAGACGCTAAAAGCCGAGTTCCCGATTGAGTTCGAAGTGAAGGACAATGCGATACACCTCAAGGAGCCCGAGGGCAACCTACCGTTCGAGGTCGAACTGGCCAAGCAGTCGAAACACATCGGTTTCTTCAACAAATTTGATGACATGACGGAGATAAGCTATTACATGTATAACCCGCAGCACGATAGCAACAGCCTCGTCGTGTTCCATTACGATAAGGATAACCAATTGGAGTACGTCTCATTAGGTGGCAGATAGAATCAGAGAAGAAGTATTGGATATCCCTATCCCTCCTTTTTGTGCTAGATTAATCCAATCCTGACATTGCTCACGAAGCCTACTATTAAAATAAGTGGTGTGGACCTTTTGACAGCTTTTCAGTAACCCCTTTATAATGTAATGTGTAGGGGATAAGGATTAAACAGATAAAGGGGACAAGTAAATTATGGCACAAGAAAAGCTCACTGTAGAAGTTTACGGTGCCGATATAGTATGTGCAAGCTGTGTGAATGCACCTTCATCAAAGGACACATACGAATGGTTAGAAGCCGCTATCAGCAGAAAATTTCCTGAACATCAAATAACATTTTCATATATTGATATAGAGCAGCCTCTAGAAGATGAAAAACAACAATCGATTGCCAATCAAATTGCAAATGATGAGTTTTTCTATCCACTAATAATGATTAACGAGGAAGTAATAGGTGAAGGTTATATTCAATTAAAGCCAGTATTTTCAGCTCTTGAAAAGTACGGATATATAGCTAACTAAAATCGCAAAAAGCTTAGAAACGTATTCCTTTACGTTCCTAAGCTTTTTATTTTAACCGTTATGTCGTTTATACATCCATAGTAAGCCCGACTTCATTAATCTCGCAATGCGACCAGTAACTGAGATATCTGCCAAATAGGCAAATCCTTGTTTTTTCCCTAATGAGCCCATGAAGCCTTTTAGTTTAATCTCTGGCATTTTCTCTGGAAGCGGTTGGCCCTTCCAGCGTGCTTGTAGAACCTTTACTATTTGTTCTGCCTGTTCTTCGGCAAGCTGAGCACTTGGTGCAAAAGGTAAAGAAGCGCAATCTCCCACTACAAATACATTTTCATAGCTTGGCAAATCGTGATATTGAGTTAGAATAATGCGTCCTGTCTTATCCTTTTCACCTGGTAAAGCTCGGACTGGTGCTGCAGGCTGAATACCAGCAGTCCACACTACTACATCCACAGGGATTATTTCATCATGATTGTATAATTTATTTGGCTCGACCTTCGTTATATTCGAGTTGCTAATAACGTCAACATCATTTGTATCAAACCATTTTTGCACAAAATTACTTAAGCGCTCAGGAAAGTCTCGTAATACACGAGGACTACGATCAAATAATTTAATCTTAAGGTCCGGTCTACTTTCGCGAAGTTCACTTGCAAGCTCGATTCCGCTTAAGCCTGCTCCAACAATACCTACTATAGATCCAGCTGGAAGTCCACCAATCTTATTATAAGTGTCTCTTGAACGTCCTATTGTTTGAATACTATAAGTGTATTCCTCTGCACCCGGAACGTTATGATATTTATCCTCACAGCCTAACCCAATGACTAAATCATTGTAAGGAACAGTTTGTTCTCCTTGTAGAATGACTTGCTTGTTTTCTACATCGATTGTCTCAACTTCCCCATAAACAATATTTAGTTTGTTACTGTCTGGAAAAGCAACTCTTATATTTTGGTCAGATGAAGTTCCTGCTGCTAAAGCATAGAATTCTGTTTTTAAGCTATGAAATGGCGTACGATCTATTAATGTTATTTCTACATCATCCGGTAAATTATTTGGCAATAGGCGTAATAATACGCGCATATTACCGTATCCACCACCTAATAAGACTAATTTTCGCATAAATATTCTCCCTTTTCTTTCAATGTCTCCTCAAATTATAAATGATTGTGACAGTTTTCACAATACAACTTCACAATTGACCTTTTAAAAAAAATAGAGTAGCATGACGATGTAGTGAGGTGACAGCTATGAATCCAATGGTTGAATTTTGTATAAGCAACCTTGCAAATGGTTCACAAGAGGCTTTTGATATATTAGAACAAGATCCAGATTTAGACGTACTAGAATATGGCTGCCTCAGCTATTGTTCTCTATGCTCTGAAACGCTATTCGCCATCGTAAATGGGGATGTAGTAGAAGGTAATTCCTCTGAAGATTTAGTGTCTAATATATACAAATATATTGAAGAAAATCCTTTGTTTTAAGAGCAACCGCAAGAAAATCTGATTTTAAAATAATTTTTTAAACTAATAGAA
>NZ_JBAEAP010000142.1:0-5710 GCF_056205495.1 Psychrobacillus sp.
TGTAACAATTCAAGTGTCTAAAAAGATTAAAATTTGACAATAAAAGCTATTTTATATAGAAGAAAATGATAGGGTACTAATTGTTAAAAATATTGAAACCTTCTGAATTTAGATACGTATAACTACTAAAGAAGTTATTAAACGGAAAAGTGGTGAGAAAAATAGAACAAATTTTCTTGTATGGTTTAATTGTAATTGGTCTTATTACTATTCTTTATGTGTTATTTGCAGATGCAATAGACGGCATGGAAGCAGGGATTTTTAATCCGACTACAATTCTCTCCTTTCTATTATTCATTTGTGCAGCTGGTTTTATTCTCCTTAAAATTACTAATTGGAGTGAAACCCTTATAATTACCGTGGCTGTAGGGATATCCTTCTTTTTAACCTTTTTGCTGTACTTCTTTGTACTTTTACCTCTCTCCTCAGCCGAAGTCTCCACAGCGTACACAAACGAGTCATTACTAGGGCAAGTCGGAAAGGTTATTGTTCCTATACCCTCAAATGGGTATGGTGAAATCACTATCGAGACAGTAAATGGACTCATCGCTAAAAGAGCTACTGGTTTAGACAATGAAGAGATTGATTATGAAAAACAAGTCTTAATAATTGAAGTGAAAGACGGCACTTTTTTAGTAAAAGAATATGTGCCTTTTATAAAATAAAAAGGGGGATTTTAAATGGGCTTGGAAATGTTAGTTGTAATAGGGGTTGTTGTATTCGTTGTTTTAATCATGCTGGCTGTCTATATAACCAAATATAAAACAGTTGGGCCTGATGAAGCATTAATCGTTACAGGGAGCTATTTAGGCTCTAAAAATGTTCATACAGATGACTCGGGCAATCGCATAAAGATTATTAGAGGTGGCGGTACATTCGTATTTCCTGTATTTCAGCAAAGTGAACCTCTTAGTCTATTATCAAGTAAGTTAGAAGTTACAACACCTGAAGTGTATACCGAGCAGGGTGTTCCAGTTATGGCGGATGGGACTGCTATTATAAAAATTGGGGGTTCCATTTCAGAAATTGCAACTGCGGCTGAGCAGTTTTTAGGGAAATCTAAACAGGACAGAGAAAATGAAGCAAAAGAAGTATTAGAAGGTCATCTTCGCTCCATTTTAGGATCAATGACTGTAGAGGAAATATACAAAAATAGAGATAAATTCTCACAGGAAGTACAACGAGTTGCTTCTCAGGATTTAGCTAAAATGGGTCTTATTATCGTTTCCTTTACTATTAAAGATGTTCGAGATAAGAATGGTTATTTAGATTCTCTAGGTAAGCCAAGAATCGCACAAGTTAAGCGTGATGCAGATATAGCTACAGCAGAAGCAGAAAAGGAAACACGTATTAAACGTGCAATGGCTTCGAAGGAAGCTCAAAAAGCTGAAATTGAACGAGCAACGGAAATCGCAGAAGCAGAAAAAGACAATCAGTTAAAGGTTGCAGAATACCGACGAGAGCAAGACATTGCTAAGGCGCGTGCCGACCAAGCCTATGAGTTGGAGACGGCAAGGTCTAAGCAAGAAGTAACAGAACAGGAAATGCAAATTCAAATTATTGAACGTCAAAAGCAAATTGAGCTTGAAGAGAAAGAGATATTGCGTCGTGAAAAGCAATATGATTCAGAGGTAAAGAAAAAGGCAGATGCAGACCGTTATGCTATTGAACAAAATGCTGCTGCATCCAAGTCTCGTGAAATGGCAGAGGCAGATGCAGAAAAATATCGCATTGAGGCAAAAGCGAAAGCAGATGCAGAAAAAGTACGTTTAGATGGTTTAGCAAAAGCTGACTCGCAACGTGCGCAAGGTGAATCAGAAGCAGATATAATTCGACTGAAGGGACTTGCAGAAGCTGAAGCTAAACAAAAAATTGCTGAAGCGTTTGATCTGTACGGGCAAGCTGCAGTTCTAGATATGGTTGTTAAAATGCTACCAGAATATGCTAAACAAATTGCTAGTCCACTTTCAAATATCGATAAGATAACTGTAGTAGATACTGGTGGAGGAGAAGGCGGAGGTGCCAATAAGGTTACCTCATACGCTACAAATCTTATGTCTACCCTACAAGAAACTTTAAAGGCTTCCTCAGGAATTGATGTAAAGAATATGCTAGAAAACTATGCTGGAAAGGGTAATATAAGACCGAGCATTGAGCAATTGACACAGGAAGTGAAAAAAGCGAACGAAGAAACAAAAGTACGCGAAGTACAAGAGGTATAACATATTAAAAAAACAGGCTTTCCTAAGTTGGAAGTCTGTTTTTTTGTATTTCCTTTCTTAACTTAATTTCATAAAGAACCCATTCATCATTAAATACGAACGTTTCTCCTTTTCGTAATTGGTAGTGACTGGATGGCATTCAAAAGTAATCTCTTACACAAATAACATATTACATACATACTCCAAAGGGATAGGGAAGACCTACCATTAGCCTGCGGTAGGCAATTAATTAGAAAATCCATTTCAAGTGATTCTCATAAAAGCATATAAATACCTTTATTATTATTTGATTGTTCGTGTTTTATGAAAACTTCAGAATTATGAAATTGATTCTACTATTAACTAAATGTATAATTAAGGTTAGATTGTCGAATGTTGTAGAATTGCGGAGGAACAATGATACTTACAAAAGAGCAAATTCATGATATTAAAGAAAAGCATAGCCTGCCAAGGGTAGTTACCGATAAAACAATTACAACCTATATTGGAAGCTCGGATGATATTTCGTATGCCCTTTATACACTTACACCTTCAAGTACTACTTGGATCTATTCTAATACATGTAAAGATAAAAGTTACGTAGAAAAATATTATATTTTAGCTGGCAGTTTAAAAGTAGTGTGTTGTAATAAACAGAAAATACTTCGACCGGGTGATGTAATAGATTCAGATTTGCAAAATGCACTAATTACTTGTCATGCAAAGGAAGAAGTGCACATTTTAATAGAAATGACTAAAAAACATTTTACCCAAAACTTCCTTGAGAGAGGTATTATTCATCGTGATGCTCTCCGTATTCAAGAAGTGGATGGTTATACTTATCATCATTGTGCGCGGATAAGAGACTATTCAATTGAACTTTGGAAAAGGCTGAATTTAAACAGTGAAGGGGTTCGAAGATTAAGCCTAGGCTCTTATTTTCATGACATTGGCAAACTTGCTATTCCTATAGAGATTCTAAATAAGCCTGGAAAGCTAACCGATGATGAATGGAAAATAGTTAAAATGCATACTACCCTAGGAGCTGAAATGATGAGGAATCATGAAATTTCCTGCATTAGGGAAGCTGCTTTTATTGTCGAACAGCATCATGAAAGGTATGATGGAAAAGGATATCCTTCTGGACTTATGGGAGAGGAAATTTCCTTAGAAGCTTCTATTGTCTCTGTAGTGGATGCATTTGATGCAATGACTACTAATCGGGTTTACCGTGGGGCTATGACCTTTGAAGAAGCTATACTCGAAATAAAGAGAGGCAGAGGAACTCAATTTAATCCAAAGGTTCTAGATGAATTTCTCGAAATGTTGCAAGAAAAAAATAATCAGTGGTAAATGAAAAGGAGAGAAAAAAATGTCTTATCGTATTGAACGTGATTCTATGGGAGAAATTAAAGTTCCACAAGATAGTCTTTGGGGAGCTCAAACACAAAGATCTAAAGAAAACTTTAAAATTGGTACAGAAAAAATGCCTATTGGAGTAGTACATGGATTAGCTCTATTAAAGAAATCAGCGGCAATCGTTAGTCATTCTCTTGGTAACCTATCAGAAGTAAAAAAAGATGCTATCGCAGCTGCAGCTGATGAAATACTAGCAGGAAAGCTAGACCATCATTTTCCATTAGTAGTTTGGCAAACTGGTAGTGGTACGCAGTCTAATATGAATGTTAACGAAGTCATTGCTAATAGAGGTAATCAGCTATTAGAGGAAAAAGGTAGTGAAGAGAGACTTCACCCAAATGATGATGTAAACAAATCCCAAAGCTCTAACGATACTTTCCCCACTGCACTTCATATTGCTGGGGTACTAGCAGTCGAAAAAGAGTTATTGCCTGCAATTGACGTTTTAAAAGAGACGTTGGGTAAAAAATCTGAACAGTTTATGGATATCATTAAAATTGGACGTACGCATTTACAAGATGCAACGCCACTGTCTCTTGGCCAAGAATTCAGTGGGTGGCATAGAATGCTTGAAAAGTCTTCTAAAATGATTAATACAGCAGTGGAAGATATGAAAGAGCTTGCAGTTGGAGGTACAGCTGTAGGTACCGGATTGAATGCTCCAAAAGGTTTTGGTGATCTAGTAGCAGCAGAAATTTCTAAAGAGCTAGGAATTGAATTTACTTCAGCTAAAAATAAATTCCATGCGTTGACAAGCTATGACGACGTTGTTTATGTACACGGTGCTGTGAAGGCACTTGCAGCTGATTTAATGAAGATTGCTAATGATGTACGATTACTTGCAAGTGGTCCTCGTTCTGGTATTGGCGAGATCTCTATTCCGGAAAATGAACCAGGAAGCTCTATTATGCCTGGTAAAGTAAATCCTACTCAAAGTGAAGCAATGACGATGGTAGTAGCGCAAGTTATGGGGAATGATACTTCAATTAGTTTTGCAGCAAGTCAAGGTAACTATCAACTGAATGTCTTCAAACCTGTAATTATTCATAACTTCTTACAATCCGTTCGCTTGTTAAGTGATGCTATTATTAGCTTCAATAATAACTGTGCAGTAGGGATTGAACCAAACTTAGAAACAATTAAACATCATGTTAATAATTCTCTAATGCTTGTAACTGCTTTGAATCCATACATTGGCTATGAGAATGCTGCAAAAATTGCTAAGCATGCCCACAAAAATGGTACAACTCTAAAAGAAGCAGCTATCGAATTAGAGCTGTTAACTGCTGACAAGTTTGATGAAATTGTTAGACCAGAAAAAATGATTTAAATGAGGTATATATGAAAAAAATTCTATTTTTATTATTTTGTTTAATGTTGGTGCTTGCTGCCTGTGGTCAAAAAGAAGAAAGTCACAAGACCGCAGAAGAAGTGGATCATCAGGAACATGATCACGACCATACGACTCATTTAGCTAATGGGGATATTCAAGAAACTACTTCTTCAACTGATGTGCTTCCGAAGTTTCTAGAAAAACAACCTGAAAATATGCAGCTGATTTATCAAGCGGCAGCAAAAGCTAATGATGTACTCAAGTGGATGCCTTGTTACTGTGGCTGCGGGGATAGTGCTGGCCATAGAAGCAACTTCAACTGTTTTGTACAGGAAATTAAAGAAAATGGTGAAGTCGTATGGGATGACCATGGTACTCGCTGTGCAGCGTGCTTAGAAACTGCCGTTGCCTCTATTAACATGGTTCAAGAAGGTAAGTCACTTATAGAAATTCGCCAGGCCATAGACGAGGCTTATCAAGAAGGCTACTCTAAACCAACTGACACACCAATGCCCTCTTAAAATATAACTGCTTCTTCTCACTATAAGTGAGAGGAGCAGTTTTTTTGTTGTTTAGGAAATTATAAAATTCTGAACCTGTGGGTAAATTGATGTCTAGCTTCATCGCCTTGCCCCTCGGGGTCAAATGGATAAAAGCTGCTCCTGCGCGAGCTCGTCGCAAACAAAAGCGTTTGCGGTGGCTGAGGAACTGCCTCCTCGCTTTTCTCCATTTGCCTGTCGGGGCAGTGACAGGCGCG
>NZ_JBAEAP010000143.1:0-3421 GCF_056205495.1 Psychrobacillus sp.
ATCTTAGGTCTAGGCGTTGTAGGTTTTTTCCCAGCTACAGTTGCTATGCTATCGGTTATACGCAAATGGAGCTATGGTGAAGAGGATATAAAAACCTTTCGTTACTTCAAGGATATATATAGAAAAGAATTGTTGAAAGCTAATATCTATGGTTATATTTGGTTTATTATAGGCGTCATTCTTTTTGTAGATTTGCAGTTTTTTCGTAGCCTTCCAAATATACCAGCCTTAATAGCATCATTTTTCTTCTTTATATTAGGTATAATTTATTTGATCGCTTTATTGTATGCTTTTCCACTTTATGTCGGTTATCAGATGAAGCTTTCCCAGTACTTCAAGGATTGTATTTATATCGTTTTGGCCCATCCTTTGTTTGCGGTGTTCATGGTTTTAGGTTTTTATTTCCCCTATTATTTAGTCATGAAAATTCCTGGACTCATACCTTTTTATAGTGGGAGCTTAATAGGTGTTACTTTAATATTTCTATCCAATAAACTGTTTAAAATTATTGAGTCAAAACAGCAAGAGCCCATTGAATATAAGAAATAAATAATTTTAGAAAAATATTGAATAAATGTAAAATTTAAACTAAAATTGGAAATATAAATACAGGTATTATACAGGTAAATAAATTGGTAAATAGCTTTACGGAAAGGGGAAATAAGTTATTGTTACTCAAAATAAAGACGCTGAGACAGTTGTTCCGACAGTAGCTCACGTCAAGGAAAAACCAAAGCCCCCAAATAAAAATTCTATTAAGCAAAAACTGTGGCGGGATCGGTATCTATTGCTACTTCTTTTGCCAGGTGCCCTTTACTTTTTAATCTATCGATATATTCCGATGATTGGATTATTGTTAGCATTTAAAGACTATAGTCCATTCCAAGGATTTCTAAAGAGTCCTTGGGTTGGATTAAAACATTTTCAATCCATTTTTGAAGACTCAGAGGTTATACAAGTAATTTGGAATACACTTCAGATTTCCATGTTACAAATTGTTTTTGCATTTCCTATTTCTATTATTTTAGCACTTATGTTGAATGAGTTAAGAAACCAAATGTATAAAAGATTTCTGCAGTCTGTTGTATATATGCCTCACTTTCTTTCTTGGGTTGTGGTAGTTGGAATTACTGTTATCTTTCTACGAAGTGAAGGTTTAATAAATAACTTTCTTGGATCTTTTCTAGATATGAACCCTATCCCTTTTCTAACAGATCCAGCGCTGTTTAAACCAATTGTTGTATTGCAGGTCATATGGAAGGAGTCTGGATGGGGTACCATATTGTTTCTAGCTGCCTTATCCGGCATCAGCCCTCATTTATATGAGGCAGCTGTCATGGATGGTGCGAGTCGCATGAGACAAATTTGGCATATAACATTGCCTGCATTAAAAAGTACGATTGTCATTTTATTAATCCTTCGTTTAGGAAACGTGATGGACAGTGGCTTTGAACAAATCTTTCTAATGCTAAATCCTTTTAATATGGAATCAGGTAATGTTCTCGATACGTATGTTTATTTTAAGGGAATACAGCAGGCGAATTTTAGTTTTGCAACCGCTGTTGGTCTATTTAAAGGAATAATTGGCTTGATTTTAGTTGTTCTTGCTAATAGGCTTGCTAAACGATTTGGTGAGGAAGGTCTATATTGACCATTTGAAAGATTCAAGGTGATTTCTCTTTATGGGAGACTTTCATCTGGAAGGGGGTATGTTCATGTTTAGGTCTTCAGGGGAAAAAGTTATGGATTTTTTCAATGGTACAGTTCTCTTATTAATCGCAGCAGCCATGCTTTTTCCTTTTCTATATATTTTCTCGGTTTCGTTTTCTAGTGTTAGTGATGTATTAAATAGTGATTTCTTATTATGGCCAAAGGAATGGGTGACAGATGCCTATACGTATATATTAGGCTCTGATCAATTTATTCGTTCGTTGTTCGTAACGGTCTATATTACTGTCGTTGGAACATTAGTAAACCTATTTTTTACTACGACGATGGCTTACTCGCTAACTAGAAATATTTTGGGGCAACGAACAATTCTTTTTCTAGTATTGTTTACGATGCTATTTTCAGCAGGGATGATCCCTACCTATATTGTTGTAAAGGAAACGGGATTATTAAATTCCTTATGGGCTCTTATAATTCCTGTGGCGATTAGTCCATTTAATCTGATCATTATTACACAGTTTTTTAAAGGTATTCCGGAGGAACTAACAGAGGCGGCGTTAATAGATGGTGCAAACGATATCCAAATATTCACTCGCATTATTTTGCCTTTATCAAAGCCAGCCTTAGCAGCATTCGGTCTATTCTACGCGGTAGGTCATTGGAACAGTTATTTCTCAGGGGTTCTATATTTAAATGATCCCGCAAAATGGCCGATTCAAGTAATTTTAAGGCAAATTGTAATAGTCAATGAGCCTAATGCGGCACTCGGGGGGCATGCAGCAATGCTGGAAAATCTTCCCCCTCCCGAAACAGTTCAGATGGCTGCTATATTGTTAGCTACTTTACCGATTTTAATCGTCTATCCATTCTTACAAAAACACTTTGCTAAAGGAGTGATGCTTGGATCTGTTAAGGGGTGACTTTCTATCGCAATGGACATCGAGAATTTATTTACACCAGACAAAATAGTAATGGAGGGGTTAATGTGAGAAGTAAGCAGTGGTTTTATGGTTTTCTAATTCTTATTATTGGTCTAATTTTAGTAGCTTGTACCGATGAAAATGCCCAAACTGAACCAGCGAAAGAGCCGGAAAAAGAGACAAATAGTGTAGAACCAAACAAAGAGGAACCTGCAGTAGATCCATTTGATCATACAGAAAAGTACACGATTACGGGAATGACATTTCGTTTCGGTGATCCACCACCACTGAAAAGCCCGGGTCTTGATATGATAAATGAACGTTTTAACGTGGACTATAAGCCGGAAATTATTCCACAGGGGGACTATATTGAAAAGTCGTCTGCTATAGTTGCTTCTGGATCTATGCCAGACCTAATCGGATTTCCAGGAACAGACACTCGTTTTTATCAATGGGCAGAGCAGGGAGCATTCCTGCCTTTAGATGATTATCTAAAGCATTATGACACACTAGGAAAAATCCCAGAATACGTTTACAACTCTTTTAAAGTGAACGGGAAGATCTATGGTATTCCACGTTACTCTCAACCGTACCCTGTAACACCAGTTATTCGTAAGGATTGGTTAGATAAGCTTGGTTTAGAAGTTCCTACTTCTTATGAAGAACTGGAGAAGGTAGCGATAGCTTTTACGAAGGAAGATCCAGATGGTAATGGAAAAGATGATACTTACGGCGTTGCAATTGGTGAAAATATTAACCCGAATTTTAATATGGGAACTTACTGGGACTTTAACGCTTGGTATCACCAAGATAAAGAAGGAAACTACATCCCA
>NZ_JBAEAP010000144.1:0-1618 GCF_056205495.1 Psychrobacillus sp.
GTTCTTTACAATACATACACATATCTACTCTACCTAAAACTTTCGTATGTTTTCCGCAATTGGGGCAGACTACTTGAACGGCTCTAGTAGATAGTAAACCTATCCAGCCATAAACAACTGTACTTCCTATAATAGAAAGTAACCCAAGTGTCATGAAAATAGTTACTAGGATTGGGTTTTCTCTGAAAAATATAGCGCCGTACATAATGATAAAGCCAAAGAAAATTAAGCCAAGCGCAAAGGAACGGATTCGATTTATTTTGTTTTTATAGGGTTTCATATTTTTACCTCCTAATTGTACATACACTATAACATATTTTTATATAAAGGAATGTCCTAAAAGTTTAAAGAGGAAATATCAAATAATTGTCGAAGAATAATACATAAGTTTAAAAAGGAGGCTTTCACATTGGAAGCATTGTTAAGACCTATTTATCAAGAAAGAGCAAGTGATTCAAATACTTTAGGCATTATATTGATAGAAAAAATAGAAGAGGTCAGTCCAATTACGGATACTTTTGATTCTATATTATTTATAATAACTAAAGATTCCTCTAATCCTGTTTTTACAAAGCATTATACGTATAGCGACAAAAAGGCTGCTCTGCATATAATTACAGAAAAACAAATACAAAAATGGTTTATAGTTGGAGCCAACCCTAAGCTAGTAGATTGGATGATCAACGGCCGAGTTGTTTTTGATAGAAATGAATATGTAGAAAACCTAAAAAGGGAGCTCCAAGAGTTTCCGATAAATGGTCGGAACGTAAGGATGGGAATTGAATTTGCTAAGTTAAGTAGAAGTTATATGCAAGCAAAGGTGTTCTTTGAACAATTAAATTACCTAGATGCTTATACTCATATTGTAAACTCACTTCATCATTTAGCGAGATTAGCTATTATTGAAAAGGGAATGCACCCAGAGGTTATGGTGTGGAAGCAAGTAAAGCAATTAGATCCTTCTATATATAAATTGTACGATGAGCTAGTATCAAGTAGAGAAACATTAGAGAAGAGATTAGAACTATTATTTTTAGCTAGCGATTTTCTAATTCATTCTAGAACAAAGGATGGGGCACGCCATATAGTAGAAGTACTTTCTTCTAAAGAGTATTGGACCATTCAAGAGATTCATGAACAAGAGGAATTGAAAAACTATTCCGTAGATCTAGAAGTATTTATAGAATTCTTAGTGGACAAAGGGTTAATTATAGTCGAAAAACAACCGACGAAAAGTAGCCATATCGAGCATAGATACTACAAAGTTAAAGGGTGAAAACGAGTCAACAAAAAACGTTTTAAAAAAATACTCGTTTTTTGTTGACATATGTATTAAATGTGCGGTATTATAATAAGCGTCGTCAAAAACGAATTAAAAAACAGCAGAAACTTAATAAAAAAAGTTTTTTAAAAAACTTCTTGACTAGCCGGTTGAATGGTGATAAATTAGAGAAGTCGCAAAAAACGACAACGCAAAAATGAACATTGAAAACTGAACATGCAAAACGTTAAGACATACAGCATCAACAAGCTTCGGCTTGATTGACGCAAAACAATTTTTGACATCATTTAATGATGATGCCAGCAAAACAAAATGAGCTTTTTAAGTTCTCTATTA
>NZ_JBAEAP010000145.1:0-1924 GCF_056205495.1 Psychrobacillus sp.
TTCTTAGCCAACTCAGTACAAAACTCTTCAATCTCTTGTCCAATTCCCTTACCCCTATTTGTTGAATCTACTGCAAAATAACTAATTCTAGCAAAATCACCTATTAACGCTATTTGGGGTATGTAATGCATGGAAATAAAAGCAATGACTCTTTCATTATCCTCATAAACCAATAATTCCTCATCAGGATGTATGGTAAGCCTTTCTATTTTATCTTTAATGAAGGTCTCGGTATCTAAATAATCCAACTGGCCTAGTAAATCCGATATTGCCTTCCAATCTTTTATATTTGCTCTTCTGATCCCCACTTACTTCACTCCCTAAGAAAAATGTATCTAGTATATTCATCATCTTCATTGAACTATCCTGCCCATTAGCTCATAAGAAAAAAGAGCTGCGAAAGCAACTCTCTTTATGGTGTCAATCTTCCCACTCATACTCTGAATTAAATTCAACCGGCTCTATATCTGCCTTTTTATAGGTATCGGGTTTTTCATTCGGCAACGTGACCGTTATTTCGGTAAGGTCTTTATTCAATTCTAGCGTCAGAAAAGATGTCTTGTTTGATTTCTTGTTAAATAGTATGCCGGTTAGTTTTGATCCAGTAGATTCCGCTAACTGGAAATGCTTTATCGTCTTATCTTTCCCCGTTTTAGTGAATTTTTCTACTATGTATTTGGATTTATTCTTGCCGTCGTAACCATCACTTTTAATCAGTATATAAGATTCATCGTTCATCCAGCCACCATATATCTGATACTTGGGTGCTTCGTACGAGGGTACATCCTCTTTTTGTGTAGAATCTTGTACCTCTATTTTCTGCTCTACATTCACCTTTTCATTTTTCATGTCTTGTTCGTTATCACATGCAGCAAGACTCCCTATAACCAGAAGGCCTACGGAGATTTTTTTGTAAAAAAGGAAAGGCCTGACCTCCTAAAAGATGAACGTATTCTTCATAATAAATCCACCCGTTAAAGTTTAAATCAACTTATTTCCTTATGACTTCTTTCATTATTTTGAAGATAAATCTTTTTAAGCGTTGTGTTAATATTATTCAAAGCAATAAGAATAATCCCCAACATCACAAAGGTTACTATTTCCCCTGTAAACCAAGATACTATGCCTAAAATTCCAGCATAAAGAATGTATAACCAGTTACTCATATTCAATATCCTCCTAACCCTATATAAATGAACCTAACTAATTTTACCATATATATTTGGATGAATTTCTTTATTAGTTAATAAAAGGAATTAATGGCCTTCTTGGGCAATCTACTGCACTATCACGAATCGAAACATAGTAAAAAGCAATGAGGGACTTCCCACATTGCTCCGTTTCTTTACCCTAATGTTTGTTTTGTCATCATGACTTCTTGGCTTATTACTTTCTTTTGCTTGTTGATTCGATACCAGCCCATCACAACGGCTATGATCGATACAGAGCAAGAAATAGCAAGAACATAACTTCCATTGAGTTTTAAGAGAAATACACCAGCAATGAAAACCCCTATGGGTTGGGCCAATGTCGCTCCAGCTGTCAGAAAACCCATGGCACTGCCCATGATGTTTTGGGGGATGGCCTGCTGCAATTCAGTTTGGAAGATTATTGTGACGGGAGCCGCTAAAAGTCCGAATACGCCAAACAACACAATACTCATGATAGTGGAATCCACTACAAAACCGGCAATCGTGCCCACGACTCCAGATAAAACATACAATACGATCGACATTTCAAAATTCATTCGTTTGATTTTATACGTAATGGTTGCTCCTAGGAGAGTCCCGATCCCAATGGCTGTAAAGCAGATTCCCAAAGCCGCTGAACCATTCACCTTAATTTCCGAGTATAAAGTGGGGAGTAAGACATCCATGATCATAACGAATGCCATATTCGTGAACACCGCTGCCGTGATTGCCGA
>NZ_JBAEAP010000146.1:0-5108 GCF_056205495.1 Psychrobacillus sp.
ACTTCTAGCCTAGTTATGGGCAGAACCACTGTTATGGGCGCATTCTATAGCTTTATGGGACACTTCTGACCTATTTATGGGCACTTTTCACCCTCTTTACGGGACACTTACAGCCTGGGTATGGGCGCTTTATTACTTTTACGGTCGCTTTTCTATGGTGTATGGGACACTTTCAGATAGTTTACGGGCGGTACTCGAGTCTCCCTTACGAGAAGAACCTAGCTGCCACCCAAGCTTAAAGCGTCAACTTTCATCCACTAATCCTTTATGGTTTCCAACGCTTTTTTGAATAAATTTGTCACATTTACAATTGTGTAAAAGAACGTTCAAATCTTCTTGAAGAATTTGTGAAGTCCCGTTTTATTGTTCGTTTTTTTATATAGAAGATAATAAGATATAGGCACAGAGAGAAATTCTTTGAAACCAATACTAGTTACCTGAGCTTTTTATAATAGATTGGAAAGGAGTACAACAATGAAATTAAAATTGAAGTGGGCTCTTTTGACGATGGTTTTCACTATTGTCACTGTGTTAACAGGTTGTGAGCCATTACTTGTTTTAGATCCTAAAGGTCCACAGGCCGAAACACAGGCAAATGATATTATGTTATCCATTTTCCTTATGTCAGGGATCGTAATTGTCGTTTTAGCTATTTTAGTATTTGTGTTAATAAAATACCGTGCTTCTAAGCAAAGTGAGGATTACGAGCCACCTCATATAGAAGGTAATCCAATTGTGGAAGCAATTTGTGTCGGGATTCCTATTCTAATCGTTATTTTTCTTTCCATCGTATCGGTAAGAAGTAACTATATCGTTGAGTCGACACCTCAAGGCTATGAGGATCAAGAGCCATTAATCATTTATGCTTCTTCCTCTAACTGGAAATGGCATTTTAGTTATCCAGAACAAGATATCGAAACAGTTAACTACTTATATATTCCGGCAAACCGGGCGATTGAGTTTAAATTATATTCACACGGACCAATAACTAGCTTCTGGATTCCACAGCTAGGCGGACAAAAGTATGCAATGTCTGACATGGTTACTACCTTACACTTAGCAGCTGATGTGGAAGGCGAATTCATGGGAAGAAATGCGAACTTCAGTGGATCCGGATTTGCAGAAAACATCTTTGACGTTACCTCTATGTCTCATGCTGATTTTGAAGAATGGGTAGAGGAAGTACATGAAACTGCACCAGCACTTACAGAAGACAAGTTTGAAGAATTATTAGAGCCAGGACATCTTGGACGCTCTACTTATACAGGAACACATTTAGAATTCTCGCCTGCACCTAGTCATGACCATGGTTCAGACGAAGAGGATGCAGACCACGAGCATCATGACATGGATGAATCCGAGCATGAGAATCATGAACAAACGAATGCTGATGAAGAATCCGAGCATTCTCATCATTAATAGAAGGTTTACCAGATTACTATAGTCCAAGCTATAGATTCCTGAAAGGAGAAACAAAAGTATGGATTTCTTTGATCGCTTTGCCGTACCACATCCAAGCTTTTTGATATATGCATCCATGGTCGGTATCGGCCTTACGATGCTTGCGATAGTTTTAGGTATTACCTACTTCAAGAAATGGGGATACCTGTGGCGCGAGTGGATCACTACTGTAGACCATAAGCGTATTGGTATTATGTACTTGCTATCTGCATTACTAATGCTTTTCCGCGGAGGCGTAGACGCAATTATGATGCGCTACCAGCTTTCGATGCCAGAAAACACATTTTTAGATTCACAGCATTACAATGAAGTCTTCTCCACGCATGGAGTAGTAATGATTTTATTCATGGCAATGCCGTTTATCATCTTTTTCTTTAACTACGTTATTCCGTTACAAATCGGAGCTAGAGATGTTGCGTTTCCACGTTTAAATGCACTTAGCTTCTGGTTGTTCTTTATGGGTATGGGATTATTCAACATTTCCTTCATCGTAGGTGGATCACCTGATGCAGGATGGACTTCCTATTTCCCACTAGCAGGTAACGAGTTCAGTGCCTCTGTTGGTACGAACTATTATATGATCGCAATACAAATAGCTGGTCTTGGTACATTAATGACTGGTATTAACTTCATTACAACAATCCTGAAAATGAGAGCACCTGGTATGACTCTAATGAAGATGCCAATGTTCACATGGTCAGCATTTATCGCTAACGTAATTATCGTGTTCGCTTTCCCAGTATTAACTGTATTACTTGCAATGGGAACAATGGACCGACTGTTTGGAACGAACTTCTTCACAACAGATAATGGCGGTATGGATATGCTCTGGGCCAACCTGTTCTGGGTTTGGGGACATCCAGAGGTATACATTCTAATCCTGCCGGCATTCGGTATATTCAGTGAGATTATTTCCACCTTTGCACGACGCAATCTATACGGCTATAAGTCGATGGTTGCCTCTATGGTAGTTATCTCGCTTCTATCCTTTGTCGTTTGGGCCCATCACTTCTTTACAATGGGTCAGGGTCCACTGTCTAACAGTATCTTCTCCATCACAACGATGGCAATTGCTGTTCCAACAGGGGTTAAGATCTTTAACTGGCTATTCACCCTTTGGAAAGGGAAGATCGAGTTCACGACACCAATGCTTTACTCAATCATGTTCATTCCACTGTTCACACTAGGTGGAGTTACAGGGGTAATGCTTGCTATGTCAGCAGCCGACTATCAGTATCATAATACGATGTTCTTAGTAGCCCATTTCCATAATGTAATTATTCCTGGTGTTGTTTACGCAATGCTAGCTGGTCTTACTTACTATTGGCCGAAAATATTCGGTTTCATGTTAAACGAGCGATTAGGAAAATGGACTGCTTGGTTAATGTCTATTGGATTCGTACTAGCCTTCATCCCAATGTATATTACGGGATTAGACGGTCAAGCACGTCGTATGTACACATATTCTGAGTCAACAGGCTTTGGAATGTGGAATATGGTTTCGTTCATCGGAGCCGGTGTAATGGCAATTTCATTCGCGTTACTTGTTTACAACATCTATTGGAGCATACGTTATGCTTCTCGAGATATCGGAGACGATCCATGGGATGCACGTTCATTGGAATGGGCTACTCACACTCCAGTACCTGAGTATAATTTCGCAGTTACACCACAAGTTGATTCAACACAAGCATTTTGGGATTCTAAGAAAAACGGCTATGAGTTATTCCAAGGAAAAGTTGAAAAAATTCACATGCCGAATAATAGCGGTTTACCATTTATCATGAGCTGTATCTTCTTCGTCTTTGGATTTGCGATGGTCTTCAGCATCTGGCCACTTGCCATTGTGTCATTGCTTGGTATATTAGGCTGTCTGGCTTACCGTTCATTTGAACAAGATCACGGAAGATATATTTCGGTAGAGGAAATCGAAGAAACGGAAAGAAAATTGCGAGGTGCTAAAAAATGAAGGTAGATAAGTCACTTCCACTAGAATACAGCACAGAAGAAAATAGTTTAAAAATATTAGGCTTTTGGATTTTCATCGGAGCGGAAATTATGCTTTTCGCAACACTTTTCGCCTCCTACTTCACCTTAGAGAACCGCGTAGGTAGCGGTCCCTCTGGTGCAGAAATTTTTGAAATAACACCAGTGTTAATCGAAACACTTTTACTTTTAACGAGTAGCTTTACAATCGGACTTGCGATTCACGCGATGCGATTAAACCGTACGAAAGCAACGATGACTTTCTTTGGAATCACCCTTCTTCTAGGTGCAGCATTCCTTGGAGTAGAAATCTATGAGTTTGTTCACTATGTGCATGTTGGAGCTGGGCTTCAAACTAGTGCCTTCACTGCGATTTTATTGACGACGCTAGGAACTCACGGCTTGCACGTAACATTCGGTTTGTTCTGGGGATTATTTATCCTCCTACAAATCAAGAAACGTGGCTTGACTCCGGAAACGGCCAATAAGTCGTTTATCTTCTCACTATATTGGCATTTCCTAGATGTGATTTGGATCTTCATCTTCAGCTTCATCTACTTGAAAGGAATGATGTAATATGAAAGAATTATTCCCTCTTAAACAAGTAATGGGCTTTGCGTTTTCATTAGTGCTTACAGCAGTAGCACTGTTGGTGTACTTCATGGATATGTCATTCGGAGTTGGAATGACCGTCTTACTACTAACAGCGTTTACACAGGCTGGCTTACAGCTTGTCGTATTCATGCATGCCGGTGAAACGGAAGACAAAAAATCCATTTACGTCAATGTGTATTATGGCTTGTTGCTCGCACTATTCACGATTTTAGGTACGTTACTCGTTATGGTGTGGGATATGTAATAAAGAAAGAGCGTCTCTAGGCGCTCTTTTTTATTTGTAAATTTTAAGTGTGGGAAAGGACCATAGGGATATAAGTCTAGTCCATAGGTAAGACAAAGATATAAGCGCTGATGACATAAATAGAGCCTAGCAATAAATATCCAAGCTCCACTTTGCTCATGAAAAAAAGGCATCTAGAGTGGATCCTCTAAATACCTTGTACGAGCATCTCTTGTTTAGATACCCTCTTTTTTCAATTGTTTGGAGATCATTTCCTCTGAAGCAACTAAGATCATGCCAATGATAAATGTGAAAACTGCTCCCATGACGATTCCGATTCCAACGCCCATTACCGTACTATACTCACTTATGAATGATCCATATAAAAAGACAGCAATTCCTATAGTTAACAAGGCTGCACCTACAACTTTTGTAGCGTGTAACATTTTTACGTATGATTCCATTTCGAAACACCCCTCTTAACTATTATTATTCACCCCGTTCACATTTTTGTCAATACTTTTTGTCCGAAATGTGAACAAACTGATTATGAAGAAGGGTTTGGCTTTAATAATGAAAGATTTAGTTTGAGGTTGGACTTCTAAATCATTGAATCGGTCGGTTATAGGCGATAATCGGTCGGTTATCCTAAATAATCGGTCGGTTCTTGCCCATAATCGGTCGGTCGAGCCAGATAATCGGTCGGTCAACCCTAATAATCGGACGGTCACCCGAATGATATGCCCCCTATCGTATGTACAATCAGAAAAAAACTCACCAGTAGGCTACTGGAGAGTTCTCTTTATCATTTATTACTGTGCAG
>NZ_JBAEAP010000147.1:0-2743 GCF_056205495.1 Psychrobacillus sp.
GTTTCACATGTCACTGGCTGTTAAAATGCATCCTAACATTGATGTATCGCTTGTTCACTGCTATAATTCATAATAGTTTAATTAGGAGTGAACAAGCATGAATAATGAAGAGAGACTGGCACGACAGAAAAAGATAAGAAACTTTTCTATAATCGCCCATATAGATCATGGGAAGTCAACGCTTGCTGACCGTATTTTAGAAAAAACAAAGACGTTAACATCTAGAGAAATGAAAGACCAATTGTTAGACTCTATGGATCTTGAAAGTGAACGTGGAATTACAATTAAATTAAATGCAGTTCAGCTAAAGTATTTGGCACAAGATGGGGAAGAATATATTTTCCATTTGATTGATACCCCTGGACATGTCGATTTTACTTATGAGGTATCTAGAAGCTTAGCAGCCTGTGAAGGAGCTATTTTAGTTGTAGATGCCGCACAAGGAATTGAAGCACAAACCTTAGCTAACGTTTATCTTGCATTAGATAACGATTTAGAGATTTTACCAGTTATCAATAAAATTGATTTACCTGCAGCTGATCCAGAGCGTGTGAAAAAAGAAGTGGAAGAAGTAATTGGTTTAGATGCTTCAGAAGCTGTTCATGCCTCAGCAAAAGCTGGTATTGGTATAGAAGAAATTTTAGAGCAAATCGTGGAAAAAGTTCCTGCGCCAACTGGTGATCCAGAAGCACCTTTAGAAGCATTGATTTTTGACTCATTATTTGATCCATACCGTGGTGTAATTGTTTATATTCGAATTATGCAAGGAACCGTAAGGCCTGGAGATCGCATTAAAATGATGGCCTCGGGCAAAGAATTTGATGTTGTTGAAACAGGGGTCTTCACACCTAGAACTACTCAACGTGATGAATTGACTGTCGGAGATGTTGGTTTCCTAACAGCCTCTATGAAGGATGTTGGCGATTCGAGTGTTGGGGATACTATTACTTTGGCGAATAATCCGGCACAAGTGGCATTAGCTGGTTACCGTAAGATGAATCCAATGGTGTTCTGTGGATTATACCCAATTGATAACTCTAAATATAATGACCTTCGAGATGCATTAGAAAAATTACAGCTAAATGACTCAGCACTAGAGTTTGAACCTGAATCTTCTCAAGCCTTAGGTTTTGGGTATCGCTGTGGCTTCCTTGGATTGCTCCATATGGAGATAATTCAAGAACGTATCGAGCGCGAATTTAAAATTGATCTTATTACGACAGCACCAAGCGTTATTTATAATGTAAAGTTGACTAGTGGAGAAACTTTAAAGGTTGATAATCCTTCTATGATGCCAGACGTTCAAAAGGTAGACGCAATAGAGGAGCCTTATGTTAAAGCCTCTATTATGGTTCCAGAGGATTATGTAGGATCTGTTATGGAGCTATGCCAACGTAAGCGTGGTAACTTCATCACAATGGATTATTTATCTTCTGCTCGTGTAAATATTATCTATGAAATTCCACTATCCGAGATAGTCTATGATTTCTTTGATTCATTAAAATCCAGCACTAAGGGTTATGCTTCCTTTGACTATGAGCTTATTGGTTACAAGGAATCTAAACTACAAAAAATGGATATTTTATTGAACGGGGAAAAAGTAGATGCTCTAAGCTTTATCGTGCACAGAGATTTTGCATACGAGCGCGGGAAGCTGATTGTTGAGAAGCTGAAAGCACTAATTCCGAGACAGCAGTTTGAGGTACCAGTTCAAGCAGCAGTCGGACAAAAAATTATTGCACGATCTACGATCAAATCCATGGGTAAAAACGTTTTAGCTAAATGTTACGGGGGAGATATCTCACGTAAACGTAAACTTCTTGAAAAGCAAAAAGAAGGTAAAAAACGTATGAAACAAGTAGGTTCTGTAGAAGTACCTCAAGAAGCGTTTATGGCAGTCCTTAAGATGGATGAGCCGAATAAATAAGTAATACCAAGGTTTAACGTATATTAATGATTTTAAATAATTAGCATTTGCCACCCTCTTGCCACCGTAATTAGGTTTGGGTGGCAAGTTATTTCAATCCCCATTTCAATCGCATACTTCGCTTACGCATTTCTATATCCAGTCCAATGTGAAATGGAATGTAAAAAGAGTTGTTATCGTTAAGTAAATTGTTATTCTAATTATTAATTCCATGGAGAGCATCTTTAAATCGCTCTCTGTGGTTTTTTTTCGTTTATAACTCGGAATTCTGACATATTGCATAGGGTTTTCGTATATTAGCTTATTAGGATAACCAGCGTGTATTATTGAGTTATTTAATGCCGTGTGGAAATAATAAGGGTCTTACTTGCAAAACCTTCACTCTTTTATACCATTGAAAAATTTTGAAGAATATCAGGCTTTAAAGCTTTCAACATCTACTTTACAAAAGTAGGATTAATGTGCTTGTTGATGAGAAATTTTACTATTGATTAAATTTCAAACAGATTTGGATTAAATAACGCATTTTAAAAAATCAATTGATGCTTGCAGAATGATTGTCTTTCATACTATTTGGCATAATAGATTGAAATTTGACGAGCTTTAAAAATAACCTAGAGACAACTTATGACATGTGTTAGACCATCTAAAAATATCTTGTAGGCTGCATCAGTGGCAACAACGACTGGGCGTCCCACCTGGTCAATACTAGGTCTTCCTATTGTCGAATAAAGGTTTTCAACCAATGGATAGATAAAGGAAAAATCAATTGCCGCATCTAACGAACAAGATGGTCTTGTGGTACCAACTGTTCAA
>NZ_JBAEAP010000148.1:0-10409 GCF_056205495.1 Psychrobacillus sp.
CTCGATGAACCGTGCAAAAGACAGTAAATCAGTTCCAGATCATCGCACATATAGCTTACACGAAAGTATGGAAAATATTGAAATCGTATCAGATCTTTCAGAGCTTGATGTGAAGCAATCAGGTAGTGATATTACAGTGAAGGAAGCTTTAGAAAATAATGTTGATACAGCAATTTCAGAGCTAGTGACAGATAAAACACAAGCAGATGCAGCGAAAGGGATATACCAAGTAGTTAAAATTACAACAACTAACCCATTCCCACAAGTTTTAAATTATTTGGCTCATCAATCTGCAGGGATTGTGTCTGAAAATCAAGTGGAGAGCATCAACACTTATGATGTTGCTACCTTCGATGTAAACAAAGATATTCCTTACGGAGATCAAAATACAGTAACAGAAGGTGCTTCTTACAATAATACGTTATATGCTAGTGGGCCTTACATCTTATCCCACAAAAATGATTATGAGGCAGTATTCGTAAAAAACCCGGCTTATATGCCAGGAACTGAAAACGAGCCGAAGATAGCAAACGTAACCGTTCGTTTCATTGCAGATGCAGATAGCGCGCTATCGGCTCTTCGCAACGGAGAGATTCATATATTTAATGGAGTTCCTGAAACAAAATACAAGTTAGTAGAAGATGATAGCAAGCTAACTCTTCAGAAAAACGATAGTAACGCTGTAAGTTACCTGCTATTTAACACAAAAGGTCGTGATGTTTCAGAAAGCGAATCTTTACGTAAAGCGATTCTGTACTCGATCAACCAGGATGAAATCATTAACTATTACCAAGGAAACAAGAAAAAAGCAGTATCAACTGTAAGTCCTCTTGTAGAAACGGGTAACGAGCTTAAGGCAGATGCTGCTAAGGTAGATGAGTACTTAGAGGCTTTTAAAGCTGGTAAATAAAATAATGATTAAAGGCATACACGTGAAGCGTGTATGCCTTTTTGTCATTTTAAATTTAGTTTTAGTACTTTGATATTGTTTTTGACTAACGCAACGATAGTGTAGGTGTAACATTTCAAAAACACAAAAACTAATCTCATGAAAAATCAACTCTAGCTTTTAACAGAGCCTTTTAAATTTACACGTGTAAAAGAACTCAAGACTCTTTTCAAAAAAGGTTTTTGGACTTTCTTTTTTCTAGATAGGTAGTTATGTCCTAGTTTAGATTGTCTTACTTCCTTTTCCAAGTCAGCCATCCGTTGCCTTGCATGTTCTATATCATTAATCGAAATCATTATTTTTCTCCTTAAGGAGAAGTCCAATTATATTGTTAAGGTGTGGCTAGCACCATTCCTGTTAGCCACTTTTCACTTAAATAGTGTGTTGGCAACTCCAATTTATTTTTATCTACAAATTTATTAATCTGCTTACCACTCTGTTTTGGTATCATCATTTCTTTTCCTCCTTTATTTATTATTTTACCGATTAAACTATTAGCATCATTTTAGTCGACTGGGGTTTTCTATCCCCAACCAAGCTATCCACTTTCGAGAGATTCCTTTTTTAATAACTTTCTTCGCTGTTCCATGATCATCATCACCAGCACTCCTTTTCTTATTATTTTGTTTATATATGCAACACGCAATGCGTGAAAACACCAAAGTTTTTAAAAATGCACAAAAAAGAGCCCACGCTTCTTTACATAAGCGTGGGCTCATAGAAAAAAACGGCATAACATGCCGTCAGTATTAATTATTTACAAAAAAAATAATTAGCGGTTGGGCACGAAATCAATATACGATTATTTTTTGAAGTTTTAAATGTAGTCATTTTTCGTACCTCCATTTCTAATTTAAATATCTAACTACTTGAGGATATCATTGTTTGTTTCTGAATGTCAACACATTTCTGAATATTATGTACAAACGTTGGATTTTAGTAGCTTCACATCCCAAATTGTTGCTGATTATTTTTTTTACATAGGATAAGCTATTTTTGTCCTATATGATACATGAGCAATACGGACAATTAACATTAAAGCATTTATTCTATTTAAAATATATAAGCTTAAAATGACTAAAATGTCCTCTTCGGCTATTTAAAATATTTTTAGGGAAATTCAAACTTTGAGTGTTTGAGAATCGTTTACTCTATAGAGAAAGGAGCTTGCGATTTTGTTAAATGTTTATGAATTAAGAGAATTGATGTTTCAATATACAGAGCCTTTAATACGTTTAGCTTATGGTTATGTAAAGGATCTTCAAGCGGCAGAAGATATTGTACAAGAAGTTTTTATCAAGTTTTATCATCAGAATTATTATGAAGAACGTGGTGAGCTAAAAGCTTATTTAATGAAGATGACTGTTAATAAAAGCAAAGACTATTTAAAAAGTTGGACCTATCGGAAAGTTCGTATACAGAGCAAAATCTTCTCAACAGCAGGCAAACGAAATGTGGACGAATTCGTGAAAAAAGATGAAGTAGCCATTATTGGAGATGCAATTCTTGAACTGCCCTTCAAACATAGGGAAGTTCTCATACACTTTTATTTTAATGAAATGACAATTTCCGAAGTAGCACATTTATTATCCATTCCAGAAAGTACAGTAAAAACTCGATTAAGTCGTGGAAGAGACCTTTTAAGAAATCGACTGAAAGGAATAGAATGGGAGGCGCTATTAAATGAATAAATTTACCCCAACTAAAATGCGAGATTTAACCGAAAGTAAACAACGGGTGATACAAAATGTAGTAAGCGAGATTGAAAACAACTCGAAACTACCAAAACATCAATGGCGATTTATTGCGGTTTCTTTAGTTTTACTAGTGAGTACAATGCTTTTTTTCTTTAACCTTGAAAATGAACTACCATTAAACAAACTACAGGCTCCAATAGAGCACCATTTTGATTTAACAAAGCCTATATTTACAGATGAACAAGGAACTCTTTTTCTTCAGGGTATAACGTTAGGTGACTCGCATAAAAAGGTTATAGGGGTCTTAGGCGAAAATTATTCAATTATACAAGAGGAGGATAGCAAAGCAGACCTCATCATGGACTACGACGGTCAAGCCAAATTCTACTTCGATGATGATAAATTAAATTCAGCAGTCTTCATGAATGTAGATAAAAACTATTTCAACCACGTATATAAAGATTACGATGGATTTAAGTTCTTCACTTCTATTTATACAAACTATGATGGTCATTATTTCTACTCGAATGAGACAAAACAAATAATAAAAGCCATAAAGGAGACTTCTGAAGGGAAACTTCAATTATCCTTGTCCTATAACGACCCGGATTACCTAAATGCTGAATATCTATATAAAATAGAACAGAAACTTAATAATCAACGGCATTCTCTATCAGACATTAAAATTGATTTAGTTAATCCAACAATCTTCGAGGAGCAGGGTCACCTGTATCTTAATGGAGTAACATTGGGTGACTCATCATCAGAAGTAATTGAACGCTTTGGTAATAATTATCTAATTGGTCGAGTGGATGGAGATGGCTCCGACTTCGTTTTAGATTATGATAAGCAAGCTAGCTTCTCTTTTTATGAAGATAAACTAATATCAGTAGTACTCACAAAAGTTGATAAAAATTATTTTGATCAATTATTTAATGACTATGACGGATTTAAATTTATTTCTGCTTCTAGTGAAGACGATAAGGATCGTTTTATCTACTCGAAAAAGACGAGTAACATAATAAAAGCAACAACCCAAACCCCTAACCAGGAGCTACATCTCTATCTATCCAATGCTGATCCCAGCCTCTATGAAATTCCAAATTTTCTTGAAGCGATGGAACAATATCCAGATTAATTTTTACACTATCTCTTTTACTGGTAACGTATGTAAGTATCCAATTATTTCTGCATATAAAAAAGGCACCTGGTTTCTACGATCCGGTTGCCTTTTTCAATAATTATCGACAATAGCTTAGAAGAAAAAATAAAGTATGAGCACGATTACACCTAAAATAATGGATAGCCATCCTACAATAAGTTGTTTGTAGTGATACAATGCTACAAATCCTAAAACAATAGCAGCTAAGCCTAGCCAAATTGGGTAGAAGAAAAAGCCTACAATTGCTAGCACGATACCAAGAAGCCCTATCCATAAGCCTGCGTTATTAACCATTTTACACCCTCCTTCTCTTATTGATGAGAACGAATTACACAACTGTTCTTATAAACTAGTATATGAAGGGGGATACTAAGACTGTTGAGCAATTTGCTAGGGGTTCTCTAGTAAGGACAGAAAAAGGTCTATCGAGGGGGTAGGGTACTGAAAAGGTTTAGTGCGTGTGATAATAAATAGACGAGCTTTCTAGTTTTGGATAAAAAAAACTGAAGACAAAACTCTTGGAGTTAGTCTTCAGTCTGTAAAGATAGACTTCTATTATTTCCCGCCTAAAAGGTCAAAAAGTCCACCAGTTATACTTCCTTCACCTTTCGATCCTCCACCTGGAGTTTGGGGAGCAGCAGCAAACACTCGACTCGCTAAACGGCTAAATGGAAGGGATTGAATCCACACTGTTCCAGGACCACGAAGCGTAGCGAAAAATAATCCTTCACCCCCAAATAGAGCTGTTTTAACTCCCTTAACCATCTCAATATTATAGTCAACATCTGAAGTCATAGCTACTAGGCAACCCGTGTCCACTCGTAATACTTCTCCAGGTCGTAAAACCTTTTGGTGAATCGTTCCTCCGGCATGCACAAATGCAAGACCATCTCCTTCAAGCTTTTGCATGATGAATCCTTCACCGCCAAAGAATCCAGTACCTAACTTACGTTGGAATTCAACTCCTACGGAAACTCCTTTAGCTGCAGCCAAAAATGCATCCTTTTGGCAAATAATTTTTCCTCTATACTCGCTTAAATCCATTGGGATTATTTTTCCCGGATAAGGGGAGGCGAAGGAAACGTGTTTTTTACCGCTACCTACGTTAGTAAAAGTGGTCATAAACAGACTCTCACCTGTGATTAACCGTTTTCCTGCACCCATTAATTTACCCATAATCCCACCGCCACTACCCCCGGAGCCATCTCCAAAGATAGTTTCCATAGAAATGCCATCCTCCATCATCATTAAGCTGCCGGCCTCAGCTACAACCGTTTCCTGTGGATCCAGTTCAATTTCAACAAACTGCATATCGTCTCCATACAACTTGTAATCTATTTCATGATTATTCATTCTTTTTTTCCTCCTCGGTGTAATTAAATAACTATACGAATGATAAAATAAAAGGTTCCTGTTTTTTTAGAGCAACACCTTCATTTATTACGACGTGTCGAAGCCACTTATTACGCTTTTGTATTCGTAGTTTCTTGATTTCCTGCATCGTGGTTCAGTTTTATAAAGGGATTTTTATTAAATTTTTCTTAATTTTTAAATTTTTTTAAAGGGTTTTATTAGTAATTATAGAATTTATTATATATGTAAACGTTTTCAATTTTAAGAGAGAGAGGTAAGGATATGAAACTAACAAATTTTATTAATGGAAAATGGCAAGAGGGAGAGGCTTCGTACACTGCTGTATTAAATCCAGCAAACGGTGAGCAGTTAGCAGAAGTAAGAATGTCTACAAAAGAGGATGTAGACGTTGCAGTAGAGGCTGCAGTGAAGGCACAAAAGAAATGGGCATTAGTTCCGGCTCCAAAACGAGCGGACTATTTATATGAAATTGGCAGACTGATGAAAGAAAGAAAGGAGCATTTAGCTCAAGTACTGACAAAAGAGATGGGGAAGGTCATAGAAGAAGGTCGTGGAGAAGTACAGGAAGGAATTGATATGGCCTTTTACATGGCAGGTGAAGGAAGAAGACTTTTCGGAGAAACGACCCCTTCTGAGCTGGCAGACAAGTTTGCCATGAGTGTTCGAGCACCAATAGGAGTAGTCGGACTGATTACACCTTGGAATTTCCCTGTGGCCATTGCTACTTGGAAGTCATTTCCTGCTTTAGTGGCGGGCAATGCATTTATCTGCAAGCCTGCTACAGAGACACCAATGATGGCGTTTGAGATGGCTAAAATATTTGAAGAGGTTGGTCTGCCAAGTGGTGTTGCAAACGTCGTATTTGGTTCCGGATCAGAGGTGGGAACAGCGATGATTGAGCATAAGGACGTAAAAGTTATTTCGTTTACTGGCTCAACAGATACTGGAAGTAAGGTAGCTGAGCTTGGCGGAAAGCACTTAAAGAAGGTTTCCTTAGAAATGGGCGGAAAAAATGCTGTTATCGTTATGGAGGATGCAGATTTAAATCTTGCAGTAGACGGAATTCTTTGGAGTGCCTTTGGTACAGCTGGACAGCGCTGCACAGCATGTAGTCGAGTGATTGTGCATAAAGATGTGAAGAAGGAACTGGAAAAAATGCTTCTAGAAAGAATGGAGAAGTTAACAATTGGTGACGGAATGGACGAAACAGTCAAGGTTGGACCAGTTATTAACAAGGATGCATAAGAGAAAATCCACTCCTACATTCAAATTGGAAAAGAGGAGGGAGCTAACCTTGTTGTAGGTGGTACTATCCTTCAAGATGGTGATTTAGCTAAAGGAAATTACTATGCTCCCACTCTTTTTACAGATGTAAAACCGAATATGAGAATTGCTCAAGAAGAGATATTTGGTCCGGTTGTTTCATTAATTGAAGTGGAATCATTAGAAGAAGCAATTGAAGTGAACAATGGAGTGAAATTCGGGTTGTCCAGTTCTATTTTCTCTAGAGATATAAATAAAATATTTAGAGCCCAACGAGATTTAGATACGGGGATTGTCTATGTTAATGCTGGAACGACCGGTGCTGAAATACATCTTCCGTTTGGAGGAACAAAGGGTACAGGGAATGGCCACAGAGATTCTGGAGTTGCGGCTCTAGACGTTTATACAGAGTGGAAGAGTATTTATATAGATTACAGCGGGAAGTTACAAAGAGCTCAAATAGACACAGAATAAGGGGGAAGTCGATATGAAGGTAGCTGTATTAGGTGCAGGTTTAATGGGGAAGGAAGCGGCAAGAGATTTAATCTTGAGTCCAAATGTGGAGAAAGTATATTTATGTGACCTGGACGTTGGGCAAGCCAATATGTTTAAGGAAAAAATGCAGAACTCTAAAATTGAGGTTTTAAGATTAGATGCAAATGATGATGCCAATTTAATAGAAGTTATTAAAAAGGCAGATGTCGTGATCAATGCGCTGTTTTACTCATTCAATGAGAAAGTGGCTAGAACTGCGGTAGATGTTGGAGTCCACTCCATTGATCTTGGTGGTCATATTGGAGGAGCTACAGATGCTGTGCTTTCGTTGGATGAAAAGGCACAAGCGAAAGGGGTGACGATTATTCCGGATTTGGGAGTCGCTCCTGGGATGATCAATATTCTTGCAGGCTATGGTGCTAGTAAATTAGATGAAGTTACAGATATTCACCTATATGTTGGGGGAATACCTGTAGAACCAGAAGGGATATTCAAGTATAATATCGTGTTTTCATTAGAAGGAGTATTTGATCACTATACCGATCCTTCTCATGTAATAAGAAATGGTCAATTAGAGGAAATAGACTCTTTAACAGAGGTTGAGCCAATCGAGTTTGACGGATATGAGGAATTAGAGGCGTTCCATACAGCAGGGGGGACGTCCACTCTAACTAAATCATTTCCAAACGTTCAAACATTAGAATATAAGACGATTCGCTATAAAGGCCATGCAGAGAAATTTAAGCTACTGGTAGATTTAGGTCTTACAGATAAAAATAAAACAGTTAACGCTGGAGGAAATATTGTAAACGTTCGGGAAGTATTGAAAGAAGTGCTGACACCATCCCTTCTCCTAGGCGATAAAGAGGACGCAGTGCTACTAAGAGTTATCGTTAAAGGTGAAAAGGATGGAAATGAAACAATTTACACGTATGAAATGGCAACTCAAAAGGATCCTTTATCTGGTGAAACTGCTATGGCTCGCGCAACTGCAAACACCATTTCAGTTGTTGCACAAATGATTGGAAATGGTGTTATTACAAAACCAGGCGTGTCTACACCGGAGCTAATTGTGCCAGGTGAATTATATATTAAGGAAATGTCTGCTAGAGGCGTTGAGATAAAAGAATATGTAACAAGAGGTGAAACAGTTTGAATTTTGAATTCTCTGAGGAGCAGGTGCTTCTACGAAAAACATTAAGACAATTTGTTGATAACGAGATTATTCCTCACATTGCAGAGTGGGAGGCAAAAGGGGCATTTGACCCTATCATTTGGGAGAGACTTGCTAGCTTAGGACTGATGGGAGTATGTATTCCAGAGCAGTATGGTGGAAGTGGCATGGACTATAATTCTCTTGCTATTGTTTGTGAAGAGCTAGAAAGAGGAGACACCGCTTTTCGAACGGCTGTCTCTGTTCATACAGGCTTAAACTCCATGACCATACTACAATGGGGTACTGAGGAGCAAAAGAAAAAATACCTGGAGCCTCAAGCTAAGGGAGAAAAAATTGGTGCGTTTGGACTGACTGAGCCTGGAGCAGGTTCAGATGTAGCAGCGATGTCAACAGTTGCCGTTGCAGATGGAGATCATTATATTTTAAATGGACAAAAAACATGGATCTCTTTATGTGATGCGGCGGATCATTTTATAGTTTTTGCTTATACGGACAAGTCAAAAAAACACCACGGTATAAGTGCATTCATTGTTGAGCGCACAATGCCGGGCTTTTCCTCTAAAGCGATTAAAGGAAAGTATGGCATAAAATCGGGGAATACCGGTGAAATTTTCTTTGAAAATATGAAAGTTCCAAAGGAAAACCTTTTAGGAGAAGAAGGCGAAGGGTTTAAAATTGCTATGTCGGCTTTAGATAATGGTAGATTTACTGTAGCTGCTGGAGCAGCAGGTCTTTCACTTGCTTGTCTTGAAGCAAGTGTTAAGTATGCAAAAGAGCGTGAAACCTTTGGTAAGGAAATTGGGCGGCACCAGCTTGTACAGCAAATGATCGCTAAGATGGAAGCCGGTCTTCAAATGAGTCGCCTGCTAGTTTATCGTGTTGGTGAGCTAAAGAACAAAGGAGTCCGGAATACACGAGAGACCTCCTTGGCAAAATGGCAAGCTTGTGATTTTGCGAATAAAGCTGCAGATGATGCGGTTCAAATCCACGGTGCTTATGGTTATTCAGATGAATACCCGGTAGCTCGTTACTTAAGGAATTCAAAGGCTCCTGTCATTTATGAAGGAACAAGAGAAATCCATACCGTTATGCAAGCGGAATATGTGCTAGGTTATCGAGAAGATAAAAAATTGAACAAAATGCTTCCAAAATGGCCTTTTGAATAACAAAAAAGGGGATTAGGTTATCCTCAACAATATACTATTAAGGCAGACCATTTAGTTATTTACTGGTCTGTCTTTTGTTGTTTATAAGTTTTAGGTGTAAATCTTCTTAGCAATGAATGAAAATTAGCGTTAAGATACATGTAAGAAAAACATATATACTAGCTAGATGAAGGGGTAGATTGGTTGAGTAATTACATAGATTTTCAGTGGCGAGTCACAAAGTATAACCCTGAATTTAGGGATGAAAATGGTTACTATACGCTAAGGGAGGAATGGACTTGTCCTTCTGAAATCGGAAAGACCATTAACGGAAATGAATTCACTTTGAATGAATATCTCCAAGTTGAGGCTGCTTATATTGATTCAGCAATCAAGTTTATTGAGGAAACTAACCTTGATTCATTGCGACTCTTACAGTTAGAATGCAATATTTCAGAAGAAGACAAGACATCTCCTTTATACGAAAAAGAATTTGAAACACTGATTCTTAAAGAAGATGCACTACTAAACAAAAACGATATACGCTTAATTTGCAAAATGGTTTTGAGAAATTTTATATGGTGTCAATTATATAGTAAGAACAATTTCTTTGTACATTTTGGTTGGGATTACTATATGTATGTTGGGTCCAAAGTAAATTGTCTTTCCGCTATCGAGTTTGCCTCCAATAATGGATTGTTTGTTGAACAATGTGCGTCACCATATTACTTCTCAGAAAAAGATACTACAAGGCAAATTCAATGGAGTGAGATTGAGGATGAAACGAAAATAATTGTCGGTGAAGAGGAACTTAAAAATGTTCCACTAAATGAATTTAAGAGAATTTTTAATTTGTCGCCTGAACATCCAGTGATTGGCTCATTTAATATAAAAAAAGAACAAATGGATTTTTTCCAAACATTCTTAAAGCATAAGATGAATTTTGATAAATATGAGTATAGTTTTTGGGGCGGATATTAGGAAGGTTTTAGGTTAAAATATTCTTCAAATAAAATACCTGTAGTTGTTTTCCATTACAGCGGACGCTTTCCGGGGGCACGGCTTCAATCTCCTCGTCGCCTTGCTGAGAGCACTGAAAAAGTACTTTTAAAACGCTTAGGGATAGAGTATGAATAAAGCTCCTATT
>NZ_JBAEAP010000149.1:0-7166 GCF_056205495.1 Psychrobacillus sp.
ACTCTCTGTCTCTTGACTAGCTTTTTTAACAATATCAATGTAACTAGGGTCATGCACTAAACATAGTTCTTCATCCGTTGCTATACGGGGTGCCACAATATCCGATGGTGATAGTGAATTCATTTCCATTAATAGGTCAACAGTAAGTGTCAGGCGTTTTTGGTTAAAGGGATGAGTTTCTGAAAATTTATAACCAAGCTGATTTTCTGAGAAGATAAAAACAGCATTCTTTTTCATACATTCAATCCCGGCTGGCTTGGCCATAAAACCTCAAAGCCGGCATCTCTTACTGCTTGAACCAATTTGAGAGGATTCATCGTTTTGACACGTAGAACGAGAATCTTGTATTCACTATCATTTTTATCGGGATATACTAAGACGCTAAGTAAATTCACTTTTTGCTCATAAATTACTTTAGATATTTCAAATAACACGCCTGGTCGGTTGGGTACCCGTATTTCCATCTGAGATCCCGGCTGATGCACACCTGTCAGCTCGATAAATTTATAGAGAAGATCAGATTCTGTAATCATGCCGACTAGCTTTCCTTGACTCACTATAGGTAGGCAACCTATACGATTATCGTAGAAAATACTAGCAGTTTCCTCGACAAAATCAAGCGGGTGCCCAGTAATAGGGTTCTTAGTCATAATTTTTTCTAATGGTAAATCTAAAATTTCCGCATCCTTTCTATCCTGTAGAGAGGAGGGAGTTGCTTCCTTTAAGTCACGGTCTGTTACCACCCCTAAAACTTCACGTTCCTCATTAACAATCGGTATGTGCCTAATACGTTTCTCCTTTAAGACTTTTAAAGCATCATTTATAGTATGTGACGGTGTTAAAGTAGGTACTGATGTATTCATGATTTCTTCTACAAGCATAAAACCAAACCCCTTTGTGAGAAATTTAAAACATCTTCCTTAATACATGAAGCGATTCATAAAACGTAATTGATCAAATTGCTGGATGGATTCATTGTCCACACGGCTACCGATTTTGGCCATCAAACAATTGGCTGGATGGGAGCTGATCTCTGGATCATCTGTTGCAAAATATTCAAGGCCACCAGCCATCATCATTTTTTCCATCATCTTTCGGTACTCCCATACATTTAAACCGGTTCCTTTTAAATCCCAATGCCAATAATATTCAGTTGTAATCGTTATATAATCTTCCATCGCATCGTCCATCATAGAGACTCTGAG
Organism: Psychrobacillus sp.; assembly: GCF_056205495.1. NCBI lineage: Bacteria > Bacillati > Bacillota > Bacilli > Caryophanales > Bacillaceae > Psychrobacillus > Psychrobacillus sp. The sequence continues at coordinate 1,206 of NZ_JBAEAP010000149.1, forward strand.
TAATTCTTTTCCGACTCCAGTTCCACGGTATTTTGGAATAACTTCAATAGCCCCTAATTCTATTAAGTTTTCCATGTTCCCTTGGGACCAACGTTCTAGTGGGTCTGGATGAAGAAACGTACAGTATCCGACAATCATGTCCTTTTCTCTAACAATGATAATCCTACCCTCTGGTAACTTTGCAATTTCGATAATTGCCTTATGTTGTTGTTGAGGATTTCGAAATGCTATTAAATCCTCATGGAAAGTCAACTTGGCTAATTCTTCAGATGCTACGGGTCCTTCAATAGTAATTGGACCATGCTTTGTCTCTTTCTCTATCGAATAAAATACTTTTTTATGTTCCACATATTCACCACCTATAATTTAGTTACAGTTGCCACTATTATACATGAATTTTTAGGAAGAAAGCGATTACTTCAGTTATGTAACAAAACATTCAAAAAAGTTAAAACATTAGCATTACTTTGTGAGAGTATTGTAGAATATAAGAGAGTATATTTAGAAAGGGTGAATTGGGATGAAAATCGAAGCGTTACCAGTAGTACAAGAGGAGTATCAATTAAAGGACTATGAGAAAACTGCTCAGGATTTTCAATGGGAGGAAGCTGAAAAGTCTTTTTCCTGGTATGAGACAGGCAAGGTGAATATGGCATATGAAGCGATTGACCGTCATGCAGCATCAGATATTAAGGACAAGGTAGCCTTATATTATCAAGATGTTGATCGCAAGGAGTCGTATACATTTGCTAACATGAAAACCTGGACAGACAAAGCTGCAAACGTTTACAAAGAGCACTCTAATTTAGCAAAAGGGGACCGCCTATTTATTTTTATGCCAAGATCTCCGGAATTATATTTTGCTTTGCTAGGGGCAGTAAAAATGGGCGCAATTGTTGGTCCATTGTTTGAAGCCTTTATGGAAGGGGCAGTATATGATCGTTTACTAGATAGCGAAGCGAAGGCAATTGTTACTACACCTGAATTGTTAGGAAGAATACCTTTAGACCGTCTACCAGATTTGGAAACTGTTTTTTTAGTGGGAGACAATATTCAAGAGGATGATAAATTTGTAGACTTTAATAAGGCGTTAAACAATGCCTCTGATGAATTTGAAATAGAATGGGTAGATAAAGAAGATGGACTTATACTACATTATACTTCTGGCTCTACTGGTAAGCCTAAAGGAATATTACATGTTCATTACGCGATGGTACAACACTATCAGTCCATGAAATGGGTTATGGATATAAGAGAAGATGATATATATTGGTGTACGGCAGACCCAGGATGGGTTACTGGAACTTCCTATGGAATATTTGGACCTTGGCTGGCTGGAACAACTTCCCTGATCTTAGGTGGGCGTTTTTCTCCAGATGCTTGGTATAAAGCAATAGAAGAATACAAGGTTACTGTCTGGTACAGTGCTCCAACTGCTTTTCGTATGCTAATGGGTGCTGGGGATGGCATCGTGAAGAAATATGATCTAATCTCCCTGCGTCATGTATTATCAGTTGGTGAGCCACTTAACCCTGAGGTTATTAAGTGGGGAATGCAGGTATTCAATAAACGAATTCATGATACTTGGTGGATGACTGAAACAGGCGCTCAAATGATTTGTAACTATGGCTGCCTTCCGATTAAACCCGGTTCCATGGGGAAACCATTGCCAGGCATTAAGGCTGCAATTATTGATAACAATGGAGTAGAGGTCCCGCCATTCACAATGGGTAACCTTGCCATCAAAAAAGGATGGCCATCTATGATGCGTCAGGTTTGGAAAAACCAAGAAAAGTTTGAATCTTATTTTATCAATGATGAATGGTACTTCTCAGGAGACTCTGCCTATATGGATGATGATGGTTATTTCTGGTTCCAAGGAAGAGTAGACGACGTTATTATGACCTCAGGTGAGCGTGTAGGTCCATTTGAAGTAGAAAGTAAATTATTAGAGCATCCTGCAATTCTTGAGGCAGGAGTAATAGGAAAGCCAGATCCAGTCCGAGGAGAGATTATTAAAGCATTTGTTGCCTTAAATGAAGGGTATGAGCCTTCTGATGAGCTAATTGCAGACATTCAGCAATTTGTGAAGAAGGGTCTTGCCGCTCATGCAGCTCCTAGAGAAATTGAGTTTAAGGATAAGCTACCTAAAACTAGAAGCGGTAAGATTATGCGCCGAGTATTAAAGGCATGGGAATTACAGCTTCCAACTGGTGATTTATCTACGATGGAAGATTAGTTTTTCACAAAAGCACATTGGAATATTGTTAGGAAATTTTAATTGTTATTCAAATTAGGGGCACCAATTCGCATATGAATTAGTGCTCCTTTTTTAGTTTTATTGGTGGTCACGCAAAAAATATATTGGAAGGGGAAAAATGGAAATCACACTATTTTTATTCTGCATGTATTATTTTTTTCAATTACTAGTTGTGGTGTCTGGAGTTCTTTTTTATTGAAACAAAAAAGCGATGACTATTAGTCACCGCTTTTTCTCGTTATTTAGGAAATTATAAAATTCTGAACCCATGGATAAATTAATGTCTAGCTCCAGCGCCTTGACCCTCGGGTCAAATGGATAAAAGCTCCGGTGGCTGAGGAACTGCCTCCTCGCTTTTCTCCATTTGCCTGTCGGGGCAGAGACAGGCGCCTGCGCTTTTCTTGTTATGGTGTAGATTCTTCTTCCGGTGGTGGGGTAGGCTCGACTGGAGGTGTAATGATTACCTCACCGCCACCGCCATTACCATCACCTGGGACAGGCTGCTCAGGCACTTCTTCTACCGGTTCCTCAGGAGGAGCAACTGGTATCACAGGTTCTGGAGCATTAATGGTAGATATATTAGAAGCGCCAGACTGTAATCCGGTTATATCCACTGTTACTACCACATATTGACCAGGAGAAGTGATTTGATAGCTATAGTTTTCCGCCTCTTTTTTAGTAGCAACCAGCACTCTGTTACCATTAACGACTTGGTATACACGATATCCGACTACATCACTAGAAGCCGATTTCGTCCATGTCATTGTATTTCCTGTCAGAGAGGTAGTTACTGGAGCAGGGGGAGTACCGTCTGCCTCAAATACCTTTTCTGAAACTACATTACTAGCAAATGTTGAATCGTTCGGGAATAGCTTACTAGCGTCTCCACCAAATCGACCAAGCATTCGTTTTATAAAGTCCTCACTTACTCCGTGACCACCTGCAGTAACAAATTCGCTTGGAGTAGAATCCAATGATCGATATTTACTACCGTTGATGACTACATAAGATGAGGATACTAGACTATCATCTGCCTGCGTAGGAAGCATAACCTTCGCATTAAATAAGTCAGATTTTACAAGACCTGCCTGCTCACAAGCAGTAGAAGGTGCTAGACCAGAAATACCACAGAATGATCTGGAAACGACTCCTTCAGGCGCTTGGAAAGCATTTGGTGCATCTATTAGCTCAGGGTTAATGTCATACATTGCATTCATCATGTTCGACCAAAGTGTATTGATACGAACACTTGGGTGCCCATAACGATTGTTCATATGGAATAATGTAAGCTTTTGCTCGTCATAACCAAGCCAAACACCCAATGAAACATTTGGATTGTACCCTACTAACCATGAATCACTATGACCTTGTGTTGTACCAGTTTTCGCTCCAAAGTCAGATTGGAATTTTAAACGAGAGCTTGCCAGCTTAGCAGTACCCTGTGACATAACATCTCTTAAAATATCAGTCATAATATATGCTGTTTGAGGGCTAAATACATCGACAGGCTCTACTTGATGCTGATAAACAACATTGCCTTCCACGTCTACAATTTTCTCAATCATATATGCATCAACAAATTGACCATTATTCGCAAAAGTTCCGTATGCATTCGTATTTTCTTCTAAAGAAGCACCTTTTCTCATGCCTCCAATAGAAAGTGCAAGGTTAGCATATTCATCTTCTTCGATGCTTTCAAAGCCCATTTTCTTCATGAAATCAGTTGGCTTTTTATCTTTTATTTGATCGTAAAGTCTAATGGTCGATAAGTTTTGGGAAGTTGTTACTGCTTGTCGAGCGGAAATAATTCCAAGCTCTTGTTCCGTTGTATAGTTAGAAGGCTCCCACTTGTTTCCATTATCATTTATATTAAATTTAACATCTGCAAGAGGACTTCCTGCTCCAATTACACCATATTCAATAGCTGGTGCATAAACTACCAATGGTTTAATCGTAGAACCCATGGATCGTACTGCCTGAGTAGCATGATTATATTGCTCTACATTATAATCTCGACCACCTAAGAACGAGAGAATACGGCCAGTTCCATTTTCTATTAGCATACTTCCAACTTGTACAGGGAAATCCTTTTTGATTGTTTCTCCAGTAATAGGATCCTTAACACTAATATTAGTATAAGTATGTCCATAAGATTCAAATGCATCTCTTACTTGAAGCATTTTTTCATACATATCTTTATTGATAGTAGTATGAATACGATACCCACCCGTACTAGCAGCACGCTGTGCCATAATATTATACTTTTCAATTAGAGGATCATCTTTTTCTAGAGCTTCTAAATCCACTCCGTCTTTTTCAGCTAACTGAACACTTAAAATATCTCTAACTCTCTTTTCAATTTCAAAGGTAAGCCATGGATATTTTTCCTCTGGCAATGTTTCCTTTTGTCTAAAGTCTTTTGTAATATCATAGTTAACGGAAGATTGGTATTCCGCTTCTGTTATATATCCGGTTTCTTTCATCCGATATAATACGACTTTCATGCGATCTATACCATGCTTTAACGAGTCGCCTTCTTTTAATACTCCACCATTACTAAAAGGGGTGTATTTAAAAGGGGCTTGTGGAATACCTGCAATGTATGCAGCCTGAGGGAGAGTCAGGTCTTTAGCCTTCACATTAAAAATTCCCTGTGCTGCAGTTTCGATTCCAGCGATATTACGACCGTTTGCATTTCTACCATAAGGAATAATGTTTAGATATGCCTCTAAAATCTCGTCCTTGCTCATAAACTCCTCAAGTCGCATTGCTAAAAGAATTTCCTTAGCTTTTCGTTCATAAGATACTTCATTGGTAAGGATTTGATTTTTAATTAGCTGTTGGGTTAATGTAGAACCGCCCGTTTGAGTATCTGAGTTCGTCATATCCTGTAATAGACCTCTGAAGATGGCTTTAGGAACTATCCCGTTATGGACTTTAAAGTATTCGTCCTCGGTAGCTAATACTGCATCAATGACATAAGGGGAGACATTTGCAAGATCTGTTTCAGTTCTTTCCAAATCTGTTCTAAGCTTCCCAAGGTAGACATCCCCTGCAAAGTAAATTTCAGAAGTCTCTTCATAATTAAACACGGCTGCTCGCATTTCTTCTTTCTTTCTTAAAGGTTCATCCTTGTTTAAAGAAGTGAAATAGCCTGCGCCGACAGATGCTGCAAATGCTCCAAGTATGAGGCCGACTACTAAAAATATTAAGCATAAATTCCATACGACACTTGAAGATATACGTAACCTTCTTGCCCACTTGGTTTTTTGCCAGGCATCTACTTTCTCTTTATATAAGTGGAATTTCTCCATCCATTTATTCATTTATTTCTCGACCTCCAAATCATGAATATTATATCATAGTCCAATATGTTAGACGATACTTATTGACATCCGAAACAAATTAGGTAAAATAGGTATATCATTTAACGAAGAAAAGTCCGAAGTAGTGATTATACATACTGTTTAGAGAGCTAACGGTCGGTGAAAGTTAGTCAGTGTATAAAAGCGAATTACAGGCTTGGAGTTATACGTTTTCACAACGTTACATGTGAAAAAGCGGAAGGATTGATCCTTCAAGCGGGGTGTTACCCTGCTAATGACTATGCGTCCCTGCATGATTTTTATCATGCAGGGACTTTTTTGTTTATAGGCCATTTGTTTGGTATTGCTCGATCCAATAAAAGGAGGAAACAAAAT
>NZ_JBAEAP010000150.1:0-3054 GCF_056205495.1 Psychrobacillus sp.
ATCAATCAATAACCAAAACGGTTTTATGTCGTATTTTTTGGTATTTTGATTTTGGGATGAGTTTTGGTTAAAAAATTAAGCTCTATTCATGACAAATTTGAGAGCTAGAAAGGTTATTTCATAAACGTTCGTTTTCGATAATCCCTTAGCGTATAATATCCGCATTTTGTCGGCAGGACCTCTATTATAATACGTCGCATAGTAAGAGCAATTGTAGTTATGCACTTTAGACAACAGTTAGGCTCTCGAGGTTGAGGGTCTAGGTTATTGGACACATTCCACAATTTATTGACATCCACAGCCAGAAAATCTACGAACATTAAATGGCTTTTGGCTACCATCCTCCCTACTACACGCCTCTCGAATAACATCCCTGAACGGATACGAAAAAAATGATGCGTATTTCCATTAGTCCGAAAATAATTCCTTTCAAAAAAATAAGTTGACAGAAAATTCAAATCGTTATACGGTTAGTTACATAACTAATCAACCACTTAACTAGGAGGTGGACTGTGACGCATTCTTTAAATAATGAAAAACCCATTTTCCAGCAAATTCGCGAACGCATTGAAGACGCTATTCTCGATGGAAACCTACAGCCTGAAGATCGCATTCCATCAACAAATGAGTTTGCGAAGGAATATCAAATCAATCCAGCCACTGCTGGCAAGGGAGTGAACGAACTGGTGGATAAAGGGGTTATCTATAAACAACGTGGAATTGGCATGTTTGTTAGTCCACATGCGCGAACGATATTAATCGAAGAACGCAAGAAAAGCTTTATTTCACAATACATTGAACCATTGAAAAATGAAGCAACTAGATTAGGCATTTCGGATGAGGAATTACAAAATATGATACAAAGGGGATAACGTATGATCATTGAAGCGAGAAATGTTAGTAAGTCCTATAAGAAGAAACATGCTTTAGCAAATGTGACATTTAAAATAGAAGGACCTAAAATTGTTGGGTTTTTAGGGCACAATGGTGCGGGGAAAACGACTTTTTTGAATATGCTAGCCGGTCTCATTTCAGCAACTGAAGGAGAAATTTGTGTCAACGGCGAAAATGTCTTCAATGCACAACACATTTTAAGCGAGATTTGCTTTGTTGCAGAAAGTGGGAATTTCCAAGACGAAATCACCGTTGCCCAATGCTTAAAGGCAACTAGCTTCTTTTATCCAAAATGGGATAATGCCCTTGCTAGAGAGTTGCTAGAAGTATTTGCACTCAATCCGAAAGACAAAGTAAAAAGCCTCTCAAAAGGTATGGTGTCTGCACTTGGAATTATTACAGGCTTTGCAAGTAATGCAGCTATAACGATTTTTGATGAGCCGTATATTGGGCTAGACGCGGCAGGGAGAAATTGCTTTTATGATTTATTGATTGAACAGCAATCTGAAAACCCTAGATTATTTTTGTTATCGACGCATTTAATTGATGAGGCGAGTGCGTTATTTGAGGAAATTTTGATTATCCATGAAGGAAAATTATTGTTGCAAAAAAATGCCGATGAATGGCCTCAGCATGTTGTGGCAGTAAAAGGTGCACCCAAAAACGTTGAGCAGGCAATTGAAGGTTTTGAGGTTATTTACAAGCAGTCCTTCATGCATGAAATGTCAGCAGTACTTTTTCAAATGGTAAAGCAATTGAAGCAGAAAACATTACAATTGGAAGTGTGTCATTGCAAGACTTGTTGGTATATTTAAGTAAAAAGCAGAAGGCGAGGTCAACAAAATGAATGTGTTAAAAGGAAGCTTCTACGTCTTTTTTCAAAGCTATAAAAAGGAAAATATCATTTTCTGGTGCATTTTGTTTTCCATAGTCTTTCTGACGATTTTTTTAGATTTATTTTTTGGTAAGTATATCTCTTTTCCCACAACAATTTCCATTCCTGTTTATATTTTTTACAGCATAATGGCTTCGAAGATTTTAAATAGAACAATGCCGTATTTTTTAAAGCTCGGCTTGAGTCGTATACAATATGTATTACATTTAGGTCATTTTTTTCTTGCTTGGAGCATTGCCGGTGCTTTCATTATTGCCTCTACGCATCAAATCATCACATTCTTATGCAAACTGTTAGACGTAAAAGAAATTTTCTTCCTCCACCCTATTTTACTTATCGATACTACCCATCCATTTATGCTGACACTTGCTTTAGACGTCATATTACTTTTGTTCTGCCTAATCTCTGGGCTACTACTAAATGTAGTTTTTTATCGTTTAGGGACAATCGGGGGGTTCAGCTTTATTGGGATTCTTACATTGATTCCGATTATGATAGTCATTTTCGAATGGTATACACCACTTTGGAAGGCATTGTCAGAGGCATCAATTATTACTATTCTCGGCGGGTTGCTAATCATTATTGCCTTGATTTATAGCGTAATTATAGGCGCATTACGAAAAGCTTCGGCGATTCCTGCATAAAGTAAGGATGAGAAGTGTTTAGAACACTTCTCATCCTTTTTAACACTCTTCCACTATGCTACAAGCTCTTGATAGTAAAGCACGCTTATTTAATTGGGCGCATGAAAGAGCTGAATAACCTTCCCAAACCCTCGTTTGGTAACATTGCATAAAAGGATGTTATTCAACAATATGGCCCTTTAACGAAAAAAGAGCCTTTCCTTTATTCAAGGAAAGCGCCCGATTGTTGAAGATCGTTTTTAAACTCAAGCCCCAAAGAAAACCTAAACTTCCATTTGGGTACATTTAGTTTTTTTGTATATTTTTAATACATCATTTCTTTATTTTTAACATAGAATTAGCATTTATCTGAAATTCATATGGTACTACGACTTCTTCAACTGTACACCCTTTGTTAACCAGATAGCTTATTATTTTATCTAAATGCTCGTATCTTTTCCCTTCTAAATCAACTAAAGGGAAAATGCGTACTTCTTCTTTTGTCACTCTTAATAGTTCATTAAGCGTTTCAATGTGAAACTGTTCATCTAAACGGTCTGCATACATAAATAAAAAGTGCGCTGAAAGAAGTATATCAAATTCTTCATTATCAAAAGGTAATGAAGGTAAAGTGACGGGAAT
>NZ_JBAEAP010000151.1:0-2527 GCF_056205495.1 Psychrobacillus sp.
TCAATAAATTTAATACATCATTAATACATTGCATATTGTCCAAATACCTATATTGATATAAATAAACGCCTTTTCGATATACATACCACTTCTAATCATTTTTACACATCATTATTTTTAGGCTTTTCCGAAAGTCTATAAAATTCATCGTATGACTCCGTCACCAAGTCAAGTGATTCTCTCGATTACTTAGAGATAAATCTGGGACAAAACTCTCTTCAAAATAAAAGTCCGAAAAGTCAGCTTGCTTTAAAAATAAATAGCTTTGTTAAAGCCATTGGTTGATTTTGACTAAAAGTTTCTTTCTTATAGGGACTGTAAACATAAAAAAAAGACATTTCAAATTGCTATTAAATTAATTTAGATTATAAAATATGGTTGGAATCAGTTTTTCAGCTTTGTTTATGCAACAAATAGAGCTTTATCGACGAATGAAAGCCATTTCCATTTATTTATTGGAGCACAAGACGGCGACTCCAACGAGATAAGGGAGACAGAGAACCATCACAACCATGCGCGCTAGCGATGGGTGATGGCTTATCGCTCAAAACGCGAAAAAGCGTCTGGCTAGCGTGGAAATCAATTCTACTTTCTGCTTAAAAATTTATTCAATCATAAATCAACCCTACCCTTTAACATAGCCAAATAAATAAAAACGTGAAATCAAGTAGATGATTTCACGTTTTAATATAGTGACTGTTATGTTCAAGCCTCAAATAAAGTGTATATACATTTTATTCTTCGTTTTGAAGAGTAGAAAAAGCCTGATCTTTTACTTCATTTAATTGTTTAGTTAAATCATTGAATTCTTGAACTGCTTGTTGCACAGCTTCGTTCTGCTTATTAACCTCTGCAACCTGCTCTTGAATTTTAGATACGTCCGCTTCTTCATCTAAAAGCATATTATAAAGAGCGTCTTGTAAGCTTGCAAGAGAGTTGTATTGTTCAACCAACTTATCATAAGAATCATATCGATTTTTAAAAGCATCTTCTACTGAACGGATACTTTCCTTTTCGGATTCCTCTTTAGCATCAGAAATAACTGTCTCTAGGTCTGTAAGCTTCTTCTTTGCTTTCGATATAGAATCCTTTTCTTTTTCTACTAGTGTCATACGTTCTTCTAATAGATTAGCAGTTGCCTCTACTTGAGCACTAAGCTCTTCTTTTTGGTCCTGAGTTAATTCCATCATGCTTTGAAAATTTCCCTGTTCCTTTAACTCTGTTTCCTTCAAGGAAGTTTGAACTTCTCTATAGCCTTCTTCTGCCTCATAGACTTCAGTCAAAACATTTGATAATTTTTCCTGAGTACCTTCTCCGAAAGAGCAGGCGGACAATAGTAAAAGTGACATGAAAGGAACCACGAATATTAATTTTTTCATTCCGTAACCTCCTATACCCATTTTCAACTATAATTGTTCTAGTTACTAAATTCAACTGACTTATATACCTTTTTGTTTAGTAAAACGACATAATTCGATATAATAGAAGTATGAAATTTGAAAGGACGATCAAGATGATTTTAATGCCTAACATTATTAGAGATGGACATCCTACTCTACGCAAGAAAACGGAAGAGCTTACCTTTCCACTCACTGAGGATGAAAAAGCTCTGGCACATGATTTATTGGAGTACGTTATAAATAGCCAAGATGATGAAATGGTGAATAAATACAACCTTCGTCCTGGAATTGGAATTGCTGCACCACAAGTAAACCAATCTAAAAGAATGTTTGCCTTACACCTAATGGATGAGAACGATCAGGAAATCAGCTTTGTTGCAGTTAATCCTAAAATTATTAGCCATTCCGTAGAAAAAACATATATACCTTCTGGTGAAGGCTGTCTATCTGTAGACGAAGTTATTGAAGGGTATGTTCCGCGATATGCCAGAATTACAGCAACAGGCTTTTATCCGGATGGAACTCCATTTAAGAAACGTCTAAAAGGTCTGGCTGCTATCGCCTTCCAACATGAATTAGACCATTTGAATGGCATTATGTTTTATGACCATATCAATCCACAAAACCCTTATGCGGAAATAGCAGATGCATTTCCTTATGAAAATAAATAATTAAAAAGATTGGCCTCCATGGAGACCAATCTTTTTTTATTAATAAATGTGCCGCTCTCAAAGCGATTATTTATTAGTTTAGCTTTGTTAAAGTTATTGGTTGATTTTGACTAACAATTCTTTTTATAGTGACTGTAAACATAAACAATTGGACTTTCAAATGGCTATTAAGAACATAAATAGATGATGAAAATGGGGTTGGTGACAGTTTTTTAGCTTTGTTTAGGCGAGTAAATTTATTAGCGCTTTCTCGATGCTAAAGCTGTTCCCATTTATTGATTGGAGTGCCAGACGGCGACTCCTACGGGATGAGGGAGACAGATAAGACATCACAACCACGTGCGTGAGCGATGGGTGATGGCTTATCGCTCACCCCGTGGAAAGCGTCCGGCTGGCGCGGAAATCAATTCTACTCTCTGATCTAAGATTTCTTTGAACATAAATTAACCCAACCCT
>NZ_JBAEAP010000152.1:0-11386 GCF_056205495.1 Psychrobacillus sp.
AATTATATCTATGCCATGCAAGAAGTAGAGATCGAGAAATGACCTTTCCCATTTCAAAAGTAAGATTTAATCGAGTACTTTGCAATACATTATATTCCATATAACCACCGATATTAACAATTGCTTTGATTGAAATTTCACCAATAGGTGGTAAATCTTTTTTAACAGCTTTTCCAGGAAAAAGAGGACCTGGATGAATAATAATTTCTCCAATGTTATTAGCATTCCCTAAGCAGGCATCAATGGCCACAACAAATGGTTTTTCAGAAGAACTGTAGAGCGTATTAGTAGTCTCCTCTAAATTCAACGCATGGAGTGGGCTGTCCAATGTTCCAACGATTTCAAAAGGAAAAGAGTTAAGCTGTGTTAAAAATGACCCAGTCATTGGACCTAAGGCATCGCCAGTTGAACGGTCTGTCCCTATACAACAAAAAACAAGGTTTTGATGATCAAAAGGTATATATTCTAAAAAGTGGTTGCTTAATCGCCAAATAACTCCTGTTTCTTTATAATAGATAGTGGAAGCTTGAGGAGCAACATTAATTTTATTCATATATAAACTCGCTTTCTTTTTTAAAGTTAGTATATGCATGGAAGAAAATATTTATTCAGTAGGGTGGAGATGCAATGAATGGCACATATAAAAAAATTGAAGGCTACATATTAAATGAGGAGAACTGGATAAACCTAGGTCTAACATGTATCAAGATTCTCTTTATTTTTATTTTGGCAGCTGTCGTTATAAAAGTAGGGAAATCAATTGTAAGAAGAGTGTTCGCTGTTAAGCTGAAGAGTCCGCTTAGATATTCAGAAAGAAGACATAATACGCTCATAAAGCTGTTAGAAAACATTCTAACTTATGCTGTTTACTTCACAGCAGTGCTTGCAATTTTATCTACATTTAATATTGATGTGAGAGGTTTAATCGCTGGTGCTGGAGTTATAGGCTTAGCGATAGGGTTCGGTGCACAGAGTCTAGTTAAAGATGTTATTACAGGTTTCTTTATCGTATTTGAAGACCAGTTTGCAGTTGGAGATGAAGTCCAAATTGGAACATTTAGAGGAATAGTAGAAGAAATAGGACTACGTACAACGAAGGTGCGAAGTTATGTAGGGGAAATGTATATTATACCTAACGGGACAATATCTAATGTCGTTAACTATTCTGTGTTCAATACTATTGTTACTATTGATATTAAAGTATCATATGAATCGGACATAGATGCAGTAGAGAATATGTTAAAGGGATTTTTAGAAAATCTAAATTTAAAATATGAAGAGCTTGTTAAAGTACCGGAAATTTTAGGGGTACAAGAGATATCCTCAGATGATTTGGTGCTTAGAATTGGAGTAGAGACGATCCCTATGATGCAAGATGACATTGCTAGAAGAATTAGAAGAGATCTTAAAGAATTTTTAGAGCAATCTGGGGTGGATATTCCGTATCCAATCGTCGTACGTAATGCGAAAAATAATGAGTAGGTGAGAGTAAATGGAAAGAAAAAAATTTCAGCTAAATGATATTGTAGAGATGAAGAAGCAACATCCTTGTGGAACAAATCGTTGGAAAATAATACGCATAGGGGCAGATATACGAATTAAATGTGAAGGCTGTCAGCATAGTGTCATGATTCCACGTATAGAATTCGAGAAGAAAATGAAAAAAGTGCTTGTACAAGCTGAGACAGAGTAAAGATAGACTTTTACTGTCAAAATCAATATAATAGACAGGTTAAAGGGAATACGTGAAGTAAGAAAATTGAAGGGTTGTGACATATATGGCATTAACAGCAGGAATTGTTGGATTACCAAATGTAGGTAAATCCACGTTATTTAATGCAATAACAAAAGCAGGGGCTTTAGCTGCAAACTATCCATTTGCAACAATAGATCCTAACGTAGGGATTGTTGAAGTACCGGATGCTCGTTTAGATAAACTGACAGAATTAGTAGTACCAAAGAAAACAGTGCCAACTGCATTTGAGTTTACTGATATTGCTGGAATAGTAGCAGGAGCAAGTAAAGGTGAAGGACTTGGCAATAAGTTTCTTGCTCATATTCGTGAGGTAGATGCAATTTGTCAGGTTGTACGATGCTTCCAGGATGACAATATCACGCATGTAGCTGGAAAGGTAGATCCAATTTCTGATATAGAAGTTATTAATTTGGAGCTAATTTTAGCGGATTTGGAAAGCGTAGATAAACGTTTAGCTAGAGTTGCTAAGATGGCTAAACAAAAAGACAAAGAAGCAATGGTAGAAGAGCCTATATTGACTCGTTTAAAAGAAGCATTTGAAGAAGGTAAATCTGGTCGCTCTGTAGATTTTACAGAAGAAGAGCTTCGTGTTGTAAAAGGCCTTCACTTATTAACGATCAAGCCAATGCTTTATGTAGCAAATGTTTCTGAGGATGACATTATGGAATCTGAAGATAATGAGTACGTTCAAAAAGTGCGTGCATTTGCTGCAGAAGAAGGTGCGCAGGTTATAGTTGTATGTGCGAAAATCGAAGAAGAGATGGCTGCTCTAGAGGACGATGAAAAGCAAATGTTCTTGGAGGAGCTAGGAATTCAAGAATCTGGTTTAGATCAGCTTATCAAAGCATCCTATTCTTTACTTGGACTAGCTACTTACTTTACAGCGGGAGTGCAAGAAGTTCGTGCTTGGACATTCCGTAAGGGTATGAAGGCTCCTCAATGTGCGGGTGTCATTCACTCCGACTTTGAAAAAGGATTTATCCGTGCTGAGACGGTTGCTTACGACGATTTAGTTTCAGCAGGTTCAATGTCTGCTGCTAAAGAAGCAGGTAAGGTACGTTTAGAAGGTAAAGAGTATATTGTACAAGACGGGGACGTTATGTTGTTCCGTTTCAACGTTTAATATCGAAAGACCGGTTTGCATTATGCAGACCGGTCTTTTTTAATTACATATAATATTGGAAGAGTAGGATCGTCTTTTATTAAACTATCGTTAGGGATTTTCCTTAATTCTTTATACATAGCAAAGTCTCCCGCTGCACCAGCAATAAGCCAGGCGCCAAGTAAGACTAATATGGGAGATTCCATAATGTAACCTATGATAACAGGTAATATTCCTGTCATCCAAAATGGGAGCAGTAAAGCCTTTTTCATTGATCGATTGGGAATGGGGAGGGAAGTAGTTGCATAAGCAACCCCTAATTTAAGATTCACACCATAGTCCATTTTGTTCCACGGGACCTTACCGAATAACCAAAAGCCAAGTAGATGGAATGCTTCGTGTAAAACTATTAAAAGTATAAAACCAAGGAATGTTAACAAAAGACCTAAAAGAGTAATGCTTATTTCATATTCTCTATAAATAAAACCATAGAGAACTAGACCTAATATAGAAAAGAGAATAGTCATCCATAGGCTATGCCAAGCTACCTTCTTTATATCAATTTCAATAGTAGCAAGAATGGACTCATTTTTTTCCATTCCAATTCCCCCTTTACACGATTATAGACAAATATTTGAAATAAGACAATCAATCCTTGATATAAGTAAAAGTGTATGATACAATAAACCGATGTGAGTAATAGCATTACTTGCTCCTTGTCGGCTGACAACAGTTCGACCAAAGACCATAGGGAGGTGTAAATAGATGAGAAAGTACGAATTAATGTACATTATCCAACCAGCAATCGAAGAAGATGCGAAAAAAGCTCTAGTTGAGCGTTTTAACGAAATCTTAACTTCAAATGGTGCTGAGATCATCGAAGCTAAAGAGTGGGGTAAACGCCGCTTAGCGTACGAAATCAATGACTTACGTGAAGGTTTCTACCAAATCGTTAAAGTAAACGCTGATTCTCAAGCAATCGATGAATACATTCGTTTAGCTAACATCAATGAAGACATTATCCGTCACATTGCTGTTCGTATGGACGATAAATAATAACAATCGACGATGAATGCTGAACGAGGGAGGTTATTAACTGATGATTAACCGTGTCGTATTAGTTGGAAGACTAACAAAAGATCCGGAACTTCGATATACACCGAGTGGAGTAGCAATGGCTAGATTTACACTTGCTGTAAATCGTACATTCTCTAATCAACAAGGTGAAAGAGAAGCTGATTTTATCAACTGTGTCGTCTGGAGAAAACAAGCAGAAAACACAGCCAATTTCTTGAAAAAAGGAAGTTTGGCAGGTGTAGAAGGCAGAATTCAGACGGGTAGTTATGAAGGACAAGATGGTAAGCGTGTATATACGACGGATGTTGTCGCAGACAGCGTTCAGTTCTTAGAACCACGTGGAGGCTCTGGAGATCGTGGCCAAGGTGGACAATCATATGGTGGCGGACAACAGAATTCTAATCCAACATATCAGCAAAACCAACCAATGAATCAGCAAAACTATACGCGTGTAGATGAAGATCCATTTGGAAATAGTAGCGGTCCGATAGAAGTATCCGATGACGACTTACCATTCTAAAATTTTCTCGCACGTTTTACTTTAATCGAAAAGGAGGCAACCTATTATGGCACCACGTCGCGGAGGCAAAAGACGCCGTAAAGTTTGTTACTTCACTGCTAACAACATCACACACATCGATTATAAAGATGTAGATTTGTTGAAAAAATTCGTGTCAGAACGTGGGAAAATTCTTCCACGTCGTGTGACAGGAACTAGCGCGAAGTACCAACGCAAGTTAACACGAGCTATCAAAGTATCTCGTATCATGGCTTTACTACCATTCTCTTCTGAAGAGAGATAAGTATATATGAAGGACCGGGAAACCGGTCTTTTTTTGTTGTCTTTTTTTTGTAGAGAACGGTAATAACTTAACTTTTATAGTATGATCTCGTAAGCGGGTCATATTCCTATGGTTCAAATAGGAACAACAGAACTTAGACGTATAGAACTGGCAGCGACCTTGAGAAAGAATAAGCTAGACCAGAATAGCTATTACAAGATATCGTTAGCATAATATTAGTTTTTCGATTAACTCATTTGAAATAGAAAATTTGGAGAAAAATATGATTGTATTTGTTCATTTCAAAGCATATAGAAGACTTTATTTTTCCTTGCTTGGTCGTATACTAAATAAAAAGGAATTATGAGGTTGACTCGAATAATATAAACTATACAAGAATTATTTACTAAAACCTTCCATAGTACATTTCACCTAATCAGTGTGGTAACGTGTAATTTTAGTTGTATAGCAAAATCTGTTACAATGGATAGATGATTATAAAAAAGGAAGGTCGATCATGCAAAAGAATCAGTCAAGCTATTTAACGTTTGGATCTTTAATGATTGCACTATTTGCTATTTTGATAGCAATGTCCGTGTATGTTCCAATACTAACAATTATCACGTCCCTAATAGCGCCTTTACCTTTAGCTTGGTATAGTGCCAAGTTTGAAAGAAAAGAGTCTTTACTTGTTACAGTTATAGCAGTTATTATAACTTTTATTATTGGAGGTATAGTAGGTGTTACTCTTGGTTTAATAGTAGGTCCAGTTGGTTTTCTAATAGGAGATTCTTTACGAAGAAAGCAGACAAAGCTATATATGCTAATGGCCACAGGAATATTTGTACTACTCATGACAGCGGCTCAGTATATAGTTTCTATCTTAGTATTAAATATTAACCTAATAGAGCAATTTTTAGAGGGTATTAAAATATCCTATGAACAAGTCGGTAATTTACTGGAATCAGCTAATCAAAAACCAGAAACCTATGATGAGATGGTTAGGCAGTTTTTAATTGTCCTAGAAGCCTTAGCGCCAACATACTTTATTTTTCTTATGTTTGTAACGGCATTTATCTATATTGCTGTGAACTTGCCTATTTTAAAGAAATTAAAAGTACCAGTTCCAAAATTTCCTAAATACATGTATTTTAAATTACCTAAAGCGGTGTTGTGGTATTATTTAGTTGTAGCTATTATATCCTTAGTTACTACATTTGAGGTAGGTACCTTTAGCTATATGCTTATCATAAATGCTACATTCATTTTAAGGGCATTATTATTCTTACAAGGTGTATCCCTGATTCAATATTATTTTCATATTCAGGGTTGGCCAAAATGGAGTGCTATTTTAGCCACCTTCTTAGCAATTCCGCTCTATACGTTTACTATTATCCTAGGTGTGTTAGATTTAGGATTTAATTTGCGAGCATATTTAAAAGACAGATACAAGAAATAAGGAGCTGATTCAGTGGCGTCTTTTTTTAGAAAACGACCAATACGATATCCAATAATATTATTTATGTTCTTAGGTGGCGTGGCATCCTATTTGCTTCTATCTGACAACCTGTTAGTTGGATTATTATTTGCGCTGTTAGTTATTGGCGTATTCATATATGCATGGATTATCGAGCAACGTGTTTATGAAGAAACAGAAAGGCATATCGAGACACTTTCCTACAGGATGAAGAAGGTAGGAGAAGAAGCCTTGCTTGAAATGCCAATTGGGATTATTCTCATCAACGATCAGCATGTTGTGGAATGGGCCAATCCGTATATGACACAGCAACTACCCTTCGACACAATTATAGGGGAAGAGTTGCTTTCCATATCCTCTGATTTTCAGCAGCTACTAAAGCAAGATGATTCTAAGGAAATGGTTATCTCTTTAGACGATCATAATTATAAGGTGTTTTATAAAGCAGAGGAAAAACTTCTATACTTCTTTGATATTACGGAGCAAATAGAAATGGAATCCCTCTATTATGGTGATCGTACAGTTATCGGTGTATTATTCATTGATAACTATGATGAGATATCACAGGGAATGGATGACCAAACAAGAGGGCAGTTAAACAGCCTTGTTACCTCGTGTGTAAATAATTGGGGTGCCAAGTATGGTATATACGTTAAAAGAATATCCTCTGATCGTTTTTTAGCTGTTTTTAATGAATCCATATTAATGGAGCTAGAGAAAAGTAAGTTCTCCATTTTAGATGATATTAGAGAAACCACCTCTAAATTTGGTTTTTCTTTAACTTTAAGTGTAGGAGTAGGGGCAGGTTCTACTTCTCTAGTAGAATTAGGAGCACTTGCACAATCCAGCTTAGATTTAGTTTTAGGACGTGGTGGAGATCAAGTAGCCATCAAACATCCTAGTGGAAAGGTAAAATTCTATGGAGGCAAAACAAATCCAGTAGAAAAGCGGACGCGCGTGAGAGCCAGAGTTATCTCCCATGCATTGAAGGACCTCATACAGGATAGTGACCAAGTAATCGTGATGGGACATAAGTTCCCAGATATGGATGCCATCGGTGCAGCAGTTGGTGTAAGGAAAATGGCCGAAATGAACAAGATAAATGGTTATGTTGTAATTGATTTCAATGAGCTAGACAAGAGTGTCCTTCGCTTAATGGAGGAAATTAAGGAAAAACCAGAGCTATATAATCGATTCATTAGTGCTGAAGAAGCGATTAACAAAATGACAGAGAAAACACTACTAGTAATAGTGGACACACACAAACCAAGTATGGTTATAGATGAAAAGGTATTACAAAAAGCAGAGAAAGTGGTAGTGATCGACCACCATCGTCGTGGAGAAGAGTTTATCACTAATACGATGCTTGTATACATGGAGCCATATGCTTCCTCCACATCAGAATTAGTAACAGAGCTTATAGAGTACCAGCCGAAAAACGAGAAAATTAACATGCTAGAGGCGACTTCAATGCTAGCAGGTATAATAGTCGATACGAAGAGTTTTACGCTCCGGACAGGGGCTAGAACGTTCGAGGCAGCCTCTTACTTAAGAACTCATGGTGCAGACACCATATTAGTACAACGCCTCCTAAAAGAGGATTTAGATACGTATATTGAACGTTCAAAAATTGTGCAAAATGTTCACTTTTTAAAGGATGGAATCGCAATAGCTTACGGTGATGAGAATACGATTTATAGTCAAGTGTTACTCGCCCAAACAGCAGATATTTTGCTAACTATGAATAATGTTTCTGCTTCCTTTGTAGTAGGTAGAAGAAGTGATACTTCCGTAGCAATAAGCGCTAGGTCGCTAGGAGAAGTAAATGTTCAAGTAATCATGGAAAAATTAGACGGTGGAGGCCATTTAACAAATGCAGCCTCTCAGATAGCCGGTATCACTGTTCCAGAAGCTATCAATCGATTAAATGCAGCTATATTAGAAACAATTGAAGGAGGAAATGAAGAATGAAAGTAGTATTTTTAAAAGATGTTAAAGGTAAAGGTAAAAAAGGTGAAATTAAGAATGTAGCAGATGGTTATGCACATAACTATTTACTTAAAAATAAACTTGCAGTAGAAGCAAATTCTGCTGCTATCAGTGCTCTAGAAGGGCAAAAGAAGAAATCAGAAAAAGAAGCTGCTGAAGAACTAGCAGAAGCAAAAAAATTAAAAGAAACTTTAGAGCAACTAACTGTTGAACTAAAAGCAAAATCAGGGAATGATGGTCGACTATTTGGATCAGTGACAACGAAACAAATTGCCGCACAACTAGAGAAAACTAACGGAATTAAAATAGATAAACGTAAAATGGAACTAGATGATGCAATTCGTGCTCTAGGATACACAAATGTACCAGTAAAACTACATCAAGAGGTAGTAGCTACTTTGAAGGTACACGTATCTGAAGAAGCGTAAGGAGAGAATTCTATGAGCGATCCATTATTGGACCGTGTACCGCCGCATAATCAAGAAGCAGAGCAATCTGTTCTTGGAGCCATATTTTTAGAACCACAAGCATTAATAACAGCCGCAGAGATTGTCATGCCTGAGGATTTCTATCGGGTAGCTCATCAAAAAATCTTTCAGACAATGCTTCGTCTGAGTGATCAGGGAAAAGCAATTGATGTTGTAACAGTCACAGAAGAACTTTCTTCTAAGAAGGAATTAGAAGATGTCGGTGGTATCTCCTATATTAGTGAAATAGCAAATGCCGTGCCTACCGCAGCTAACATCGGACATTACGCTAAAATAGTAGAGGAAAAGTCTATACTCCGTCGTCTTATTCGCGTGGCAACGACAATTGTAGAGGATGGCTTTACTCGCGAAGATGAGGTAGAAGCTCTTCTTTCCGAAGCAGAAAGAAAAATGATGGAAGTTGCCAATCGTAAAAATGCAGGTGACTTCAAACACATTAAAGATGTGTTAGTAGAGACGTATGACAATATCGAAAAGCTACACACAAGAAAAGGTGACGTTACCGGTATTCCTACTGGCTTCCGAGATTTAGATCGCATAACAGCAGGATTTCAGCGCAATGACCTTATTATTGTTGCTGCTCGTCCTTCGGTAGGGAAAACAGCCTTCGCTTTGAACGTAGCACAAAACGTAGCAACTAAAACAGATGAAAACGTCGCTATCTTTAGTCTAGAGATGGGTGCAGAACAGTTAGTTATGCGTATGCTGTGTGCTGAGGGTAATATTGACGCTCAAGTGTTAAGAACAGGTGCGTTGACTACAGAAGACTGGCGCAAGCTGACGATGGCTATGGGTAGTTTATCAAATGCAGGAATCTATATAGATGATACACCGGGTATCCGGGTAAATGAAATAAGAGCAAAATGTAGACGATTAAAGCAGGAGTCAGGCTTAGGCATGATTCTAATTGATTACTTACAGTTAATTCAAGGGAGCGGTGGAAGTCAGGCAAACCGTCAACAAGAGGTATCCGAGATTTCTCGTTCATTAAAGGGGCTTGCCCGTGAATTGAAAGTTCCTGTTATTGCTCTATCGCAGCTTTCCCGTGGTGTTGAGCAACGTCAAGATAAGAGGCCAATGATGTCCGATTTACGTGAGTCTGGTTCTATTGAGCAAGATGCCGATATTGTTTCCTTCCTGTATCGAGAAGATTACTACGATAAGGAAACAGAAAATCAGAACATGATTGAGATTATTATTGCTAAGCAACGTAACGGTCCGACTGGTACAGTTACTCTAGCATTTGTAAAAGAATTTAATAAATTTGTGAATATTGATTGGAGTCAACATCAAGCTCCTCCAGCATAAAAACACGAACGAATTGATTATTTAAACATCAATTCGTTCGTGTTTTTTACTTAAGTTGGTTGACTATGGTAAAAATGATTGGTACAATTACACTGATTTTTAATCAGGACGAAATGTCTGACGGAGGTGTTGGCAATGCCATCAGTAGTTGTAGTAGGGACCCAATGGGGAGACGAAGGAAAAGGTAAAATTACTGACTTTTTATCAGAACACTCAGAAGTAATTGCACGTTACCAAGGTGGTAATAATGCAGGACATACAATTATTTTCGGAGGAGAGACCTATAAGCTACATCTCATTCCTTCCGGTATTTTCTATAAGGACAAGATTTCAGTTATTGGAAATGGCATGGTTGTTGACCCACGAGCATTAGTAAAAGAACTTAAAGGGCTGCATGATCGCGGTGTAACGACTGAAAACTTACGTATTTCTAATCGTGCCCACGTAATCCTTCCTTATCATATAAAGCAAGATGAAGTAGAGGAAGCTCGCCGAGGAGCAAGAAAAATTGGCACAACAGGTAAAGGAATTGGTCCTGCCTATATGGACAAGGCTGCTCGAGTAGGTATACGTATAGCAGATCTTTTAGATTATGAAGTGTTTAAGGAAAAATTAGAGCATAACCTAGAAGAAAAAAATCGTATGTTTGAGAAGTTTTATGAAACAGAAGGATTTACAGTAGAAGAAATTTTAGAAGAATTCTACAGTTACGGCCAAGAAATTGAGCAGTATGTAACGGACACCTCTAAGGTACTTAATGATGCATTAGACGAGGGCAGACGCGTACTTTTTGAAGGAGCTCAAGGCGTAATGTTGGATATTGACCAAGGAACGTATCCTTTTGTCACTTCTTCTAACCCAGTGGCTGGTGGAGTAACGATTGGAGCAGGAGTAGGTCCAACAAAAATTTCGCATGTGGTAGGAGTATGTAAAGCATACACTTCGCGTGTGGGAGATGGACCATTTCCTACTGAACTCTTTGACGAAGTAGGGAATCAAATCAGAGAAGTAGGAAAAGAGTATGGGACTACAACAGGTAGGCCACGTCGTATCGGATGGTTTGATACAGTGGTAATCCGCCATGCGCAAAGAGTAAGTGGATTAACGGATTTAACAGTGAATTCAATTGATGTTTTAACTGGATTAAAAACAGTTAAAATTTGCACAGCCTACGAATATAAAGGAGAGCTTATCACAGAATATCCAGCAAACCTGCGTATGCTTGCTGAATGTAAGCCAGTATATGAGGAATTACCAGGTTGGAGTGAGGATATCACTAAGTGTAAATCACACGATGAATTACCAGACACCGCAAGACATTACTTAGAACGCATTTCTCAATTAACAGGAGTTCCTATCTCTATTTTCTCTGTAGGACCGGATCGTACACAAACAAACGTTATTTCA
>NZ_JBAEAP010000153.1:0-9565 GCF_056205495.1 Psychrobacillus sp.
AAGGCGGACCTTTGAGCCCCCTGCTTTCAAATATCGTGTTAGATGAGCTCGATAAAGAATTAGAAAATCGTGGTCACAAGTTCGTTCGCTACGCAGACGACTGTAATATTTATGTGAAAAGTCAACGCGCAGGAGAACGTACAATGAAAAGCGTACAGAGGTTTATTGAAAAGAAGCTGCGTCTGAAAGTAAATGAACTAAAATCAGCGGTAGACCGTCCTTGGAAACGAAAGTTTCTTAGTTTTAGTTTTACTTCTCATAAAGAGTCAAAGATTCGAATTGCCAAAGTTGCTTTAGAACGAATGAAGAAGAAAGTAAGAGAAATCACCTCTAGAAAGAAACCATTTTCTATAGAGTACCGTATTGAGCAGTTGAACCAATATCTAGTGGGATGGCTTGGCTATTTCGCATTAATCGATACGCCTAGTATCCTCAAACAATTAGATAGTTGGATTAAACGAAGATTACGCATGTGCTTATGGAAGAATTGGAAGAACCCCCAAACAAGAGTCAGAAATCTCGCTCGCTTTAAGATTCCTTACGGGAAAGCTTATGAGTGGGGAAATAGCCGTAAAGGCTACTGGCGCATTTCAAAGAGCCCCATATTAAATAGAACCCTCAATAACTCCTATTGGAGTTATCGAGGGCTCAAAAGTCTGCAAACTCGTTATGAAACTTTGCGTTATTCATCTTAATTGAACCGCCGTATACGGATCCGTATGTACGGTGGTGTGAGAGGTCGGGAGTTAATCACTCCCTCCTACTCGATTCATTTTACTTCAAATTTTCTAACTGTCTGCCTAGTTCTCTTAAATCAGCAACTTGCTGTGATGTAGTTGTTTTTAGTAAAGCTTCTTGATTGGTTAATGATTGCTTGAGTGATTCAATTTCTTCTGTTAAGTCAGCATTTTCTATGTCGCTTTTTCCTTTAAGAGAATGGATGACTTCATACAGATCTTCATGACCAACAATTCTTCCAGCACCCCACATGAGCTTTTCAGCAGGTGCATCTATCACGTAATCTGTGAAGTAATCAAATACTTCTTGTTCGAAATCATAGGCATACCAGTTATTATCGATGTTCCATAAGTATTCATCCAGAGGTGTAGCAAGATCTCCATCTTCTAACGCTTCAATAGAAAGGGATAAGTTATTTATATTGTTTTGTGCGTGCTCGTAAGGGAATATAACAACGTCCTCCCAAGTAAGGCGAGTGAAGCTGTCCTCTGCATGCTTGAATGCAGCTAATAAATCACTGTTAAGCTGACGGCTTTCGTTATAAAGCTTCTTATCAGCAGCTTGGTCACCTTTAGCTATAGCATTTAAATAATCTTCATTAATCTTTGCAACCTTTTTGTTTACGTCCTTTGCTGTATCCATCACCTGATCGATCTCGTCAATCAGCTCGTCCTTAGATACCTCAGCTTGTTCAAAGGCATTTTCATCAATTGTTTCTTTCATAGCATTCAAACGAGTGGTAAAGTCTAAAGGCACCACAGCCGTTTTGTCGTAATGCATAGTTAGAAGACCATATAAATTCAAGTGGAATTTAAAAGCTTCCTCATTATACGTTTCTTCTGTATCAAATTGTGAATGGTAATGAGAGCGCATAAAATCGCTATCTTGGAAATCATTGCGTAAAGCTGGAACCCCTGCAATATTAAAGGAAAAATCATCTGACCAAGTACGCAATGGAGATATTACAGAAATTCCATCCTTATAAACACCTTCTACTGCTGGAACATCTTTAGAGAATTCTGTAAGGTAATTGTTCAATTCGTATGTAGCACGAATTTCGTCCTGCGTCGTGTGCTCATATGCAGGGAGTTCAAAGTTCATGTTAGCAAATGCTTTTCCAGCCCATTCTGGGTGAACGTTAAATATTTGATTGTATGCACCAGTGGACCAGTCATAGCGAGAGTTTGAAACTCCCCACTCTTCAGCAGCTAGTGCATTAAAGATAATCGTTTTTTCTGGCTGATAGCCGCTATCGATTAGACCCTTGGCTACTCCCATCAATAATCCTATGGCAGCATGATCATCCTGGAATCCTGTGAAGTAGGAATCATAATGGGCAGATAAGATAATATAAGACTCTGGATCCTTCCCTACGATTTTTCCATAATAATTATAGGATTTGCCATCCATTTCAACAGTAGATTTTGCATCAAATTTCACTTTCATGGAGCCCATCTCACTAGCTTCCAATGATTTTTTTAACTTATTTCCATCCGTTTGGGACATTGAAAATGCAGGAGCGTCGTCCGGTCCGCAAAAATCTTGAGCATTCAATGCATCTGGAGAGACTTCTCCATAACCAGCTTCCTGCACAGCTATAACTCCTGCGGCACCTTTTAAATGCGCTTGGTATGCTGGGTAGTTTATCCACCATTCTTCACGCTGATTAATATCTATTAAAACGAGCTTGCCTTCGATGTCGAGTCCATCTAAGTCCTCAGCTGTGGCCTTGCCACCGTAAACAATGTCGTATTCCTTGACGCCATTTGTATTGAAATTAACCTGGTAGCCACCAAGAACCGCTAAATGCTCTTTACCATTTTCATCCGTAAACGTTAAATCGGCTTTTTCAAATGTCCAAGTATCTAAAGTAAACTCGTCCTTCGTTACTTCTGTAAGGCCGATTTTCTCCATTTCTTGCCCAATTTTTTCGCCGGTCTTGAGTTCAGCCTCGGAGCCAGCTGTTCGATAGCCTAGCTTTTCATTTGTTTTAAACTCTTCTAAGCTTTTAGTAAATTCATAGGCATAATCTACATCAACAGACGATAAATAATCATCCTGTAGATTATCAATTACTCCATCCTTTACTTTCTCATTGTCTTCTTTGTCCGAGCAGCCTGTTAAAGCAAGTCCCACCAGAATAGATAGTGCTATTCCTGTTGTAATTCTTTTCATGTATCACATTCCTTTCAACTCATATAGAAATTAATATTATCAAAAAATAATAATTTTTACCACTTTTCTTTGTGAATAGAAAGGAGTACGATAGGATAAAGTTACTTTAAGGAGGTCGATTATTTGTTTAAAAAGTTAGCATCAGATGCATTAGGTATTTCAGACATTGGAGTGGTTGTTTCTAAAGCAGATTTTGATAAAACGGAGTCTGATGATTTTGTCATGCATGAAGCAGGTGAAGTGGTTTATTTTCTTATCAAAACAAAGGCAGATGAATATTGCTTTACTAACCTTGCCTTAATCCATGTGGATGGAGAGAATGCCCTTAGTAAGAAAAGAACGCTTCGTCGCTATGACTATGCTTACTATCCAATCACCGATGTAGCGCTTGAAACGGCAGGAACTATCGATCTAGATATGGAGATTAAGTTCACGATTGGAAATGTGCCATTAAGCATAGATATCCATAAAAAGTTTGCTACGGAAATCAAAGACCTTTATAAGGCAATCCATACCATATCAACTCAAATGCTAGACAACAAAAAGAAATTTGATATTGCTCAAAATAGCTTAGGCTACGCTGCTCAGTCAGTAGGCAAGATGGAAAGTAAAGACATTACTCCATTGTCTTCATTCGAATCGATAACCCAGTTTTCCTCCAACTGGATGCTAGAGCAAAAAGATAAATACATGAAAAAAGACTTCAAGGACGTATTTGAATTATTTATAAATGCTTAAAAAGTATGCCACTGCCTATTATAGGGAGTGGTTTTTATATTTTTCTCGTAACTAGAAGCTGTGTTAGGTTCTGAAAATATCTTCTTATTTCTGAATAAATGGTCTATTATTGATTGTATACCATTTATAGGGAGTTGAAGTGGATAATGGAATTACTTGAACCGAGAAATAGAAGTCGGATGCGTATCTACTTTGGGAAGAGGTATTTCCGTATGAAGCGTTATATGGATTGGTATGCTGGGAAGAAAAAGTATGCTTTAAAAAAGCAATCAACCAGAAAATCAGAAATCATTGCGACTCATCGAACCCAGTTGCTACGTGAATTAAAAGATGTAGACATGTGGCTACAACACAATAAAATTACTAATCTTAAAATAGCTATCAAGCAATTAAATGGTGTTATCGTCCAACCAGGAGAGACATTTTCTTATTGGCGATTAATTGGAAACACTAGTAAGAGAAAGGGATACGTTGAGGGAATGATTTTACACTATGGAAAAGTTACTGTTGGAGTAGGTGGAGGGCTTTGCCAGCTATCAAACCTTATTTACTGGATTACATTACATACACCACTTCAGGTGACGGAAAGGTATCGACATAGCTATGATGTATTCCCGGACTCTAACCGAAGTCAACCTTTTGGAAGTGGAGCTACATGTGCATATAACTACCTGGATTTGCAAATCAAAAATGATACTAAGCAGCCTTATCAACTAGTACTGTATCTCACCGATACCCATTTAGTAGGGGAATGGAGAGCAGATAATCCTTCTACTAGAACATATGAGGTGTATGAGAAGAATCATTTGATTTCCAAGGAATATTGGGGAGGCTATGTTCGACATAACAGTATTTATAGGAGAGTCTATAATATGCAAAGTGAATTAATAGACGATGAGTTTATTGCTCGAAATCATGCAATCATGATGTATGAGCCAATGTTAACGACATCTATTGAGTAATAGGAGTTGGTAAAAATGGATGAAAGAAAACAAAAATCCTTGAGTGATAAAATTTTATACGCCGTATTTTGGTTAATCTGTATTTTTTTCTTTGGCTCATTCCTCTTTATTGTAATTGTTTTAACTGGAAATATGCATTATATCTCGCTGCTGGCTACTGGAGTGATTGTACTGTATTTATTTTACCTATTCCATTTGTTTAATTTTTTTACTACTAAAAAAAGAAAGCGATGGGTTTTAGGGATAATGGGAGTGGCCATAGTGATCAGTGCAATTACTCCAGTCAAAAAAATATATGAGAAAAATATTCCGACGGTAGATGCAGAATTAAATGTTTGGGACTATCAACCATTCATGGAGCCTTTAAAAATTGCAACTCTAGAGGAGGAATCAACATTTAAAATTACAGAGGACTTACCAAGGTTGGACGGAGCAACGGCTTTGTATCCTTTGTATGCTTCTTTTGCTCAAGCGGTTTATCCCGAAAAAACATATGAGCCAAGCTCCAGCGAAGTCATGGTAAATACGACTCCTGATGCTTACAATAATTTGATCGAAGGTAAAGTAGATATGATCTTTGTTGCAGGCCCCTCTAAGGCGCAAATCAATTATGCAAAGCGTAATGGTGTGGAGCTTAAACTCACACCGATTGGCAGAGAAGCATTCGTGTTCTTTGTCCACCAAAAAAATGAGGTAGACGAGCTCAGCCTTCAGCAAATTCAAGATATTTACTCAGGGAGCATTAAGAATTGGCAGGATGTAGGGGGAAGCGACGATTCTATACGAGCATTCCAGCGTCCCGAGGGAAGTGGTAGTCAAACAGCTTTAGAGAATTTAATGGGAGAAACACCTTTAATGGAAGCACCTACTGAAGATATTGTCAGTGGGATGGGGGGAATCATTGAAGAAGTAGCTCAATACAAGAATTATAAAAACGCAATTGGGTACACATTCCGATTTTATGCGAACGAAATGGTTAAGAACGATCAGATTAAACTATTAAATATAAACGGAATTGCACCTACAAAAGAAAATATTCGTAACAACCAGTATCCAATTGCATCGGAGTTTTATGTAGTGACAGCTAATACGGATAATCCTCATGTTGATGAGTTTGTAGAATGGATTCTATCTCCTCAGGGTCAGGAGCTGGTTGAGAAAACTGGTTACGTCCCAATAATTGAATAACAAAGAGCTGCTCTTACCCGAAGCAGCTCCTTGCTATTCCGAGATAGAATTTAGATTTTCGTTCAGTTTTTTGGCTTGTAGACGGAAATAGTAGTAGAATGCCAGCCAATGTAAAATATAAACAACAATGAAAATTGCCAGGCCAATTCCAAAGCTTAACAAAGTAAATGGTATCCAGCCAATAAAGAAAGCTAAGATAAAGTATGCTACGAAGACGGTAAGAAAATGGAAACCGGTAGCCTGCATCATAGTAAAACGCTTATTTTCAAAGTAGAGTGGGGTTACTGTAAATAACCAACCACAAAATATAGAGCCTAAAGAATTTTTTAGAAACAAATCCCCGTTTAACGTTTCTCTGTCGCTAAAGAGTACTACCCCACTTGTAAAAACTACTGATATGAATGCTCCAAAGAAAATCCCAATCATACTTCTAAACAAAAATGTTTTCATTTATTTTTTCCTCCTATTCATTTTCAGTGCGTCCTTAATGTGAGCGACGTATGTCCTAGACACATATTCCTTTGCTCCGGATTTAAAATACACACATAGCGTTCCATTGAAAGAAGCTTCAAATCGATTAAGCTCATAGAGGTTTGCTATAACAGATTTTGATAAACGTATAAATTTGCTTGATGGCAGCATTTCCTCTAGCTCATATAGCTTTTCCTTTAATTTGTATGAGCCGGTTGCGGTTACTGCATAGACTGCTTCCTGATCTGTATGAAAATAATGAATATCCGCGGGCTTTAAGATGTGTTGCATTTCATCGATTTTTCCAACTAAAAATTCTATTTCACTGCCTTTTATAAATTCCAGTAAGTCCTGGACTGGTCCATCTAGCGTAGGTGTTTCAATTTTAACCAACGTCTCTTTAAAATCACTATCAATATTTAACGATACTTTCATCTTTGACACCTCTCTTCTTTAATAGTGTAAAGGTTCTGATAATAATTGTCTTTAGATTTTCCGCTTGTGCATGAAACGAATAATAAGGACCGATACAAATAGAAGTAATCCAATATAGCTTCCAGCGAGAATCGTTTCCATAGTTAGAGAGAGCTGGCCGTTCCATACATCTATAAACAAGTTATTCATATGATAGAGTGGGTTAAGCTTTGCAAATACTTGTATAAAGTTGGGCATCAGGTTAATTGGCTGTGCGAAACCACCGGTAAAAATAACGATTTGCATAATAACGATAGAAAATACAAGAGCACTGTTTATATTATCAAATAAGGAATAAATAGCAGATGCCATGATTAGTAAGACAATGTTCATAGCTATAAAAAAAGCATAGGAAGAAAACATATCGAGTAGCACGAAGGATAAATCATACATAACTAATCCAATGCTAAGTATCATAAGATAACCTAAGGTCGTAATAATAACCGCACGTAAAATGCTTGAAGTGAGTAAAATGTTTTTGGGAACAGGAGACAAGCGAATTCGTTTTTCCACACCAGTTATTCTGTGGTTAACCTGATCAAAGCCAAAAGCAAAAAATATTACCGTAAATGTGATGAGTAATATAAAGGATGGTGTATAAGATTGAGCATAGTTTAGACCATGATCATACGTCATTTCACCATATAACTGTCCCATAAAAATATACGTTACGGGTGGGATAATAATGGTGAAAAACATATAAAAGACTTCTCTACTAAACATAAGTAAATCATATTTTAATTGTGTAGCTAGCATTGAATTGCCTCCTAAATATCAACTTTTTGAAGATAAAAATCATGTACAGAACGATAGCCTAAAGCTAAAATACTGTCAGTAGTTGAAAAAACTTCGGTTATTCCATTATTGATAAGTAAAACCTTGTCACAGTATATTTCCACCTCATCCATGTTGTGGGTAGTCAAGATGACAGTGCCTCCAGTGCATTCATTGTATTCAGTAATATAAGACCATAGCAAGTTACGCATATGTGGATCTAATCCGGTAGTTGGCTCATCTAATATAAGTAGCTTGGGCTCACACAAAAATGCAATTGCTAGGCTAACAATCTGCTTCCAGCCACCTGATAATTTATCAAAATACTTGTGGCGATGCGGATCTAACTTGAAGTCTTGTATAATTTTTTCTAAAGCAATGGAGGACCTATAATAAGACCTAAACAATTTTAATAATTCCTCCACCTTTAATGTTCGATAAAATTGGGTTGGCTGAAGAACGACAGCAATTTGTTTTCGAAGTTCTTCTAAACGGCTCATGGAGGCTAATCGAATGTCTTCTCCCAGCACATAGACTATTCCTGTATCAAATTGTTTGATGGTCATAAGAATTTCTAAAAAAGTAGATTTACCTGCTCCATTTTTTCCTATAACCCCTATGACTTCTCCAGGTGACGCTTGAAAATCTATTCCTTTTAATACCTCCTTCTCCCCGTACGATTTTTTTAAATTTCTAACTTCAATGATATGCACAAATATCACTCCCGTTTTTCTTATAAACTAATTGTATGATGAGACTTGATGGGATTCGAGCGAATTTCGGTAAGAGGTATTTTAGTTTGACCAACCTGTAGTAATTGATTGGTCAGTTGCATTTAACTACTAAAAGGAAGTATATTGATAGTATCAAAGGAGGAATTCTAATGAGTCAATCATTCTTAAACAAAGTAACCCCCCTTATCAATCATGAAGAGAGATTGGTCAGAGAATTTGCATCGTATGTACTAAATCAATTTCCATTTACACCTAGCAAGGTGGTAAATGAACAACTGACGAATGCACTAGATGCTGATGAACAAGAAAGAGATACAACTCTAGTCTGGGGACAAGAAAATAACGTTACAGAAGAAACGTTCCCGATTCTGATGAAGCTCCTCCAAAAGGTAAAAAAATCGAAAAGACATCTAGTCCTTCAATATGTCATGAACCTTCCTTCACAGGTTCTAGTAGACAAAGCCGAACAGCTTACTCCCTATATAGGAACAGAGTATACTGATTTCAATAAGCTACTGTTGGAGGCAAGCGAGGATACACTTTGGAAAACATATGAGGACGTTGTGGGTTACGTTAACCGCGATGGCTTTAATGCACTTGAATTTCAGAAGTCGAAAAAGCTGCTTGGGCGACTGATTGATATAGGCAGCTATGGGAAGCAGGAAGTAGAGAAGACCCTTCAGCAAGAACTAGGGGAAAAGTTTTTCTCGGTGTTTGGTATTTTAGCAGTAAGAGCGGTTGGCCTACTACAGTTAAACGAATATATACCTACACTTGTATCCCTACTAGATAGAGAAGAAGAAATTCTATTAGAAGAATTGGCAGTTGCGTTAAGTAGCTTTCAGACGGATGACGTAGTAGAAGCAGTTGCTCCATATGCGATGAAGAATGAGACGTGTATTTATGCTGCTAGTATCTTAAAAGAAACAAAAACTGAAAAGGCAATAGAAGTGCTGGTAAAGAGCTACGACAAATTAGATGAAAGTGGTAAAGAAACTGTTATCGAATCTCTAACAGCCCAATTAACAGAGCAAGCCTTCCCACTGATAGAGGATTATCTCCATAACGGCTATCATGGAGGGTTAATTGATTTAGAACAGACGCTTTATGCGTTCTATACAGTAATGGGACGTTCCCATCCATCTATGGAAGAGTGGAAGCAAATTGCCGAACAAAACGCCATAGAATTCGAACAAGAGCAACAAGCACAAGCACCTCAGCCAGCAGTAAGCGAAAAGGTCGGTAGAAATGATCCCTGTCCTTGTGGTAGTGGAAAAAAATATAAAAAATGCTGTGGAAAATGAAATGTTA
>NZ_JBAEAP010000154.1:0-13583 GCF_056205495.1 Psychrobacillus sp.
CCTAAAATACACACACAAATAAAGCCTAATTTGCAAACTGGCTCTCGTATAATTTAGCATAAAAGCCATTTTTCTGCAACAACATTGTATGAGAGCCCTGTTCAACAACTTTTCCATCCTTTACTACAAGGATAATATCTGCTTCTCTGATAGTGGAAAGTCTATGTGCTACGATAATAGTTGTTCGATTTTGAGCCAAGCGCTCCAAGGAATCCTGGATTAATGATTCGCTTTCTAAATCTAATGCTGAGGTTGCCTCATCTAGAACTAATATTGTAGGATTTTTCAAAAATACACGCGCGATTGCTACACGTTGCTTTTGACCTCCAGAAAGCTTAACTCCCCGCTCCCCAACCTTTGTTTCATATCCTTCAGGTAGCTCCATAATGAAATCATGTGCGTTGGCAGCTTTTGCAGCCTCTATTACTTCTTCATCACTCGCTCCTGGTTTACCCATTAAAATGTTCGATTTTACAGAGTCACTAAACAAAATATTATCCTGAAGGACAATCCCTATTTGTTGTCTCAGTGATTCAATCGTTACATCACGAACATCTTTACCATCAATTTTCACACTGCCCTTTGACACATCGTAAAATCGTGGGATCAAACTAATAATAGTGGATTTCCCTCCACCGCTCATCCCAACAAATGCAACTGTTTCTCCGCTATTGACTTGGAGATTTATATTGTTAAGGATTGTTTGCCCACCTTTTTCATATTGGAAGGAGACATTTGAAAACGTAACTTCCCCAGAAGTATTTCCTAAACTTTTCGCACCAGGCTTATCGATAATATCGTATTTTTCATCCATCAGCTCAAATACCCTGTCCATCGACGCGAAAGATTGCGTTAATGTAGTGGATGAATTAACTAATCGTCTTAAAGGGCTATATAATCGCTCTATGTAGGCGATAAAAGCAGCCATTGTTCCCACAGAAAGCCTTCCGTGAATTGCCTCGTACCCTGCATATGCAATTACTAAAAGGGGAGCTATATCCGTAATTGTGTTAACTACCGCAAAAGCTTTTGCATTCCAAATTGTTTGATCTACTGCCTTGTCCAAAAATTCTCCGTTAGTCTCATTAAATAGCTTTTGTTCATGCTTTTCGAGTGTAAAGGTTTTAATAATACTCATCCCCTGTACACGTTCATGAAGATAGCTTTGTACTCCTGCTAATGCTTGCGATCTCTTTCTAGTTAAGTCTCGAAGCTTTCCGAAAAAGTACTTTACACTGAATGCATAAAATGGGAATGCGATTAAAGTGACAAGTGTAAGTTTTACATTCATCGTAAGCATTATTCCAATAGCTATAAGAATTGTAGCTAAGTCGAGCCAAACATTCATCAAGCCAATCATGACAAAATTTTTCGTTTGCTCTACGTCATTGATGACACGGGAAATGACCTCTCCAGCTCGCGTATTTGAATAATACTTTAAGCTTAGCTTTTGAAGATGTATGTATAGCTTTTGACGGATATCATACAAAATTTTATTACTGACTAATTGTGCTAAATATTGTCGATAATACTCAATTGGTGGTCGAACGATTAGAAACACTAATGCAGTTCCACCTAACCAATAAACAAGCTGTTGAATTTTTTCATCTGTTGCCATATCCCCACCGATAATATCATCTACGACAATTTTAATCAGAATGGGTATAAACAATGGAATTGCGAATTTAATAACCCCTATAATAATCGTCAAAAAGATTTGCCAATTATAGGGTTTTACGAATTCCATATATCTTTTCATGGTACTCATAAAACTACTTCCTTTCTTAAAACGGAAGAACCTGTTGCAAATTCAACAGGTTCTCCTACTACTCGTTCAGCTGTTTATAAAAATGATAACGACTTGTCCAAGCCTCGATAAAGTCCGGGGCAAATGGACCTCTTCTTTGTTTAATCCAAGAAATAAGTTTTTCTATATTTCGATCAAGAATAGAATCCATTTCATCTGGATAATTCATTTCCCTTTTGTGCTGTTCGTATTCATCTTCATCCAAAATTGTGTAGGTCATGTCTGGAAAAACCTTCACATCTAGATCATAATCAATATATTTCAGAATTTTATTGTTATAGACAAATGGCGAACTAATATTAATGTAATAATACACACCGTCTTCTCTTAGCATACAAATAATGTTAAACCAATGTTCAGCATGAAAGTAACAGATTGACGGTTCTCTAGTAATCCATGTTCTACCATCTGATTCGATTACAAGAGTTCGTTCGTTCGCTCCTATTACAATATTCTTGGTCCCCTTTAAAACCATCGTTTCCTGCCAGACACGGTGGATACGGCCATTATGCTTGTAGCTGTGAATTTGAATAATTTCTCCTTCTGTTGGAATCGCCATGATTTAGCCACCTTTTCATCAAGCGCAAAATTGAATATTATACTTATTTTCATATTATAGCAATCCATAGGAAAAAACTGTAGTAAAAAAATCAGCGAGAGCAAAATGCCCTCGCTGATTTTTGGTGAATCCATGTTATTTTGATGGGTTATAAGAACTTTTTGAAAACTTCCCGCTTGCTTGTTGTTTTTTCATTTCAGCTTGACGGTTTTGCTCTTTAACTTGTCGAATTACAGTTTCTGAAGCAAATTCTTGACTTCTGTTTGATGATTGACTGTTATTCTTTTTCATGGATTTCACCTCCGTACAAAATATATCATGTGCACTTTTGGAGATAATATTCATAAAAAATAAATTTGTGTGTTTTGGTTAATTTGAAATCATTTGTTGAAGACAAGGATAATTTGGGGCAAATACAATGTTAAAGATGAATGTTTGACATTAATTAAGAAAAAATTAAACTAAATAAAAATACGGCAATCCCAAATAATATCGAGGTTGCCGTATTTGTTTAGTTTCTATTATCATTTCTTTATGAGTTAATTTCATAAATAGAGCTTTATGTATTAAATAAATATGTTCACCATTTATTGATTGGAGCGACAGACGGCGACTCCAGTGGGATGAGTGAGACAGTTAAGACATCACAACCACGCGCGTAAGCGATGGGTGATGGCTTAACGCTCACCCCACGCAAAGCGTCCGGCTAGCGTGGAAATCAATTCTACATTCTGACTTAGAGATTTATTTGGTAGCATAAATCAGCCCTAGTCTTTAACATGCCTTCTTTAAAAAAGAAATTTTTCTATATGAAAACTACATTTTAATCGAACGGCCGCCATCTACAATGATAGTTTGTCCTCGGATCATGCTGGCATCATCTGAAAGCAGGAACATAGCTGTTTTTACCATATCCTCAATTTCAACCATTCGTCCCGCCGGAGTATTTACGCGTGCATCCTCTAATAATTGTTCTCTGTTTGGGAAATGCTTTAAAGCATCAGTATCTAATGCTCCACCAGAAACAGTATTAACGGCAATCCCTTTTTCTGCGAGCTCTACCGCCAAATATCTTGTAATGGATTCAATAGCAGCTTTAGAAACTCCTACTGTCGTATAGTTTTCCAAATATCGAATAGACCCTAATGAACTGATGCCTAATATCTTCCCGCCGCTCGGCATTAGCTTTGCAGCTTCCTGTGCTCCAAAAAGCATTGCTTTTGCGTTAATGTTCATCGTCCAGTCCCAATGAGACTCCTCTAGCTCCATGATTGGTCGAAGAACACCGGAAGCTGCATTACTGACGAAAATATCTAAACGACCGAACTCTTCTTTTATCGTTTGAAACATTGCTCGAAGCTTTTCTACATCACCAACATTTGCACGAACAAGTAAAGCTTTTTGTCCTAATGCCTCTATTTCTTGAACCGTTTCTAATGCAGCCGTTTTACTGCGAGCATAGTTCACTACAATATCATAGCCATTTTTCGCAAGCTCAATGGCAATTGCTTTTCCTAGTCCTCTGCTACTGCCTGTTACTAATGCTACTGGATTTGTCATGTGATGTTCTTCCTTTCCTTCCACGCATTCCATATTTTTAATACTGGAATAGGCATAGGTTGATTGTTCACTTCTTCTATAGAATACCACTGGCTATTCAAGGATAATTTTTTTTCATTTATAAGCTCTGCTTCAAAACTTTCAACTTCCCATACTAGATGTGAAAAAATATGCTTAAAAGAAAGTAATTCATTTCCTTTTTGAATTTCTATTCCATAGTCTAGCTCCACTACCTCTTCAACAGTGTGAGTCGCTGTTGGAAGCTCAACCATCGGAAATTGCCACATATTAGCAAGTAGACCTTTAGATGGACGCTTCTCTAAAAGAAGCTTACCGTCATCTCGTTGGATCACTACTGCCTTCATTTTATGTAATTTTGTCTTTTTGTTAATTGTTTTTACCGGAAGCTCCTCTTGAACTTCTTCATAAAATGCTGAACAAAATTCTCTTACTGGACAAAGTAAACATTTCGGCTTTTTGGGAGTGCATATAATAGCACCAAGTTCCATTAAACCTTGGTTAAAGGCAGAGGGATTTTCCTCATACATCAAGTTCATCACAGCATCTTCAAATATCTTTTTCGTCTTTGGCTTAGCAATATCCTCTTTTATCAGTAAAATTCGAGATAATACTCTCATTACATTTCCGTCTACCGCATGCTCTGGAACACCGTATGCGATACTTAGCACCGCTCCAGCTGTGTAGGGTCCAACACCTTTTAGCTTAGATATTTCCTTTCGACTATTGGGTACGATGCTATTATATTCTTCTACAACTTCCTTTACTCCAGCTTGGAGATTGCGCGCTCTAGAATAATAGCCCAGGCCTTCCCACTCTTTTAGTAATTCTCCTTCATTGGCTTCTGCTAGAGATTCAAGTGAGGGATATTTAGAGATAAATCTCTCATAATAAGGGATAACCGTATCAACCTTTGTTTGCTGTAGCATTACTTCGGAAACCCAAATTTTATAAGGATCCGTGGTTTTTCTCCACGGTAAATCACGCTTTTCTTCTAAAAACCAGGAAACTAATGCCTCGCTCATTTGCTTATTGTATAATTCGTTCACAGTTAGAATCCTTTCTGGCGATTATTGTATGAGATAATAGGGTATAACACTAATAATTGCTTTGTTAATTTATATACTTTATCTTATGATTAAGATAACTTGTTTCCTTAAAAGGAGCTGGTCACACATGGATACAGGCACACATATAGTCATGGGTATTGCACTTGGTGGTTTGGCAATGGCAGATCCTGTCGTTACAAGTAGTTCTTTGACTACTACTGCGGTTATTGCAGGTACTATCATTGGTTCCCAAGCCCCTGATATAGATACTGTTCTAAAATTAAAAAATAATGCCATTTACATACGTCATCATCGTGGTATAACTCATTCTATTCCAGCCGTTTTACTATGGCCGTTACTTATTTCTGGAGTATTGTGGCTGATTATTCCAGAGGTGAATTGGCTTCATCTTTGGCTTTGGACATTTTTAGCAGTATTTCTTCATGTTTTCGTGGATATATTTAATTCCTATGGTACCCAGGCATTGCGACCCTTCTCTAAAAAATGGGTTGCACTAGGTGTCATTAATACATTTGATCCGATTATCTTTGGCTTTCATGTATTAGGATTACTATTATGGATGTTTGGCTTTAACCCAGTACCTACATTCCTAACAATGTACGCTATTATCGCTATTTATTATATACTACGCTTTGCAGTCCAAAGTGCAGTTAAAAATAGCGTGAGAAAAACTATTCCGAATACAACAGAAATTATTGTAGCTCCAACTATTAAGTTCTTTCAATGGAGGATTGCCGCAAGCTCCGAGACGCATCATTACGTCGGCAGAGCATACGGGCGTTCCATAACGATATACGACAAGTTTGAACGAGAGGAAATTCCAGATTCTCCTTTAGTAAGAGCAGCCTTAAAAGATACAAACCTAAGTGCCTTTACTTCCTTCTCCCCTATTTACAGATGGGAGATCACTCAATTCGATCATATCCATGAGGTTCGGTTAATCGATCTGCGTTATCGAAGTAATGATTACTACCCTTTTGTAGCAGTTGTACATTTGGATGAAGAACTTAATATCATCAACTCTTACACCGGGTGGATTTTCAGTGAAGATAAACTAAGAAAAAAATTAGACTTTTTACCACATTAAAAACAGAGACGCTAGGAACCCATGTTCCTAGCGTTTAGTCTGTTTCTAATAAATGCTTGTACTTTTCATTCGTATTTGCAAACTCGTGTAATTGTCCACCGTAACCATCTATCCATTTTCTTATAACCATTTCTGTTACTGCAGCACCTTTATATTCATAGCCTGCACGTGCATAGGATGATTCAAAGTCAGACCAAAGTAATTCAATCCATGCTCTTGCCTTTTCAAAGGAAAGTTTGTCGTTTTTCTCAAGTAATAACTCTGTTAGTTCTAATATTTTAGTTTCCATATTATTTTCCTTCCTCTAACGGCTGTAGTATAGAAATCGGTAATGCTTCCTCATATTTGTCTCCACCTAAACGATATCCCCAAGCAAATTTACCTTTTAAGTATTCTACTTGAAAAAACATACCAGGATCGCCGCTAATTCGATACATTTCACCGGGCTTTATAGAATTTACATCTGTTAGAAATGACTGAGCCATCATTGCTTTTCGTTCATACACTGCATACTCATTAACAATGCCTAGTTGCTCAGCCTTTCTTGCTTTTTCCTTTAGGTTAGCAATTTCAGTTCTAAGCTCTTGCTCCGTCATCTGACTATATTTTTTATTGCTCATTTTGTACTTCCAGCTCCTTATTTTCTATATACATATCTATGTGCTCTGACGGGAATCCTTTTATATAAAGGGCCTGTTTAACACGATGTCTTAAGTCAAAGCCACTATATTTCGCAGAATACTTTCTCCAAATCTTCTCTCCTTGGGCAGCAATTATTTCAAGCCATTCGTCTTCCTTTTTCTCTAAATCAAAAGATTCGATTGCCTGAGAAATGATGCTAAAGTTATACCCTTTTCGTTGAAGATTCTCCTGGACCTTTTGTTTAATTTGGCGTGGAGTTTTATTTTGGTTTTGATTGATAATCTTTTCGGTAAGTGTTTTAGCAATAGAAACTTGTTCCTCCTCCGAGTAGTTGGCAAGCACTTCCTCTTGAAGCTCTTTTTCTATTCCCTTTTTCTTAAGCTCCTGGCGAATCGCAGCAGGGCCCTTTTTACTGCTATTCTTTTGAGTTTCTACCAAAGCCTTCGTAAAGCTAGCATCATTCAAAAATCCATGCTCATATAACTTTCGGATTGCCTCTAAAATTACTGCTTCTCCAAACTCATTCTGGAGTAATTTTTGTTTAACCTCATGCTCACTTCTCATTCGAAAGCTTAAATAATTGATCGCTTTATTATATGCTTTTCTTACTTCATCATCAAAAACAATTTCATCTAGAGTAAAGGCTTCTATTACCTTTCCCTTCGTTAGCTGGTATTTAATAAGTACTGCTTCGTCCACACTAAAGGCATACTTTTCATCCAAATATAGATTATACCGTTCATTATTTTTTTTTTGACGTCCTATTTTTGTAATAACCGGCATTTTGTTAATCTCTCCATTCGCTTTCCTTAATTATAACGTAAAAATTAATATGTGATAAATGATTGAACTGGTATTATTGTGTTAAGAGGAGGCTGATTTCGATGAGAGTAGCAATTACTGGTGGAACTGGTTTTGTAGGAAGGGCTTTGACTGAGCTACTGCAGCAAAAGGGACATGAGGCTATTATTTTATCACGGTCGAGCTCGCACTCAGCAAACAATGTTACTTATATTAACTGGCTTACAAATGATTCTAAACCTGAGGAATATTTAGAAGGTATTGATGCAATAGTAAATCTTGCTGGAGAATCTATAAATAACGGTAGATGGACAGAAAAGCAAAAAGCAAAAATTTATGCTAGTAGGATGGAAGCAACTGATGAAGTCATACGTATTATACAAGCATTAAAGAAAAAGCCCGAAGTTTTGATCAATGCAAGTGCTATTGGAATTTATCCAGCTTCCAACACGGAAGTTTATGATGAACAATCAACACAACGGGGTCATGATATACTAGCCAAAACTGTTGCAAATTGGGAGCAAAAGGCATTAATTGCAGAGCAGTCCGGAGTTCGCGTAGCTTTAGGTAGATTTGGGATTATATTAGATAGAAAAGAAGGTGCACTTCCCTTAATGGCATTACCTTATAAAATGTTTGTAGGTGGTCCAATTGGAAAGGGAGAAAATTGGATGTCATGGGTTCATATTCAAGATGTTGCTAGTTCCCTGTTATTTGCTATGGAAAATAATATTCAAGGACCTTTTAATATAGTTGCACCAGATCCTCGCAGGATGGATGAATTTAGTAAAACATTGGCTAAAGTATTAAATAAACCTCATTACTTCCCAGTACCGGCATTTGCTTTGAGGTTAGTGCTTGGTGAAAAAAGTCAGCTTGTCTTAGAAGGACAAAAAGTAGTTCCAGACGTATTAATAGCTACTGGCTTTTCCTTTATATACCCAGAACTTACGAGTGCATTAACTAATATATATAGTCAGTAATCGATCCATTTTCCACAGGCGATGGCTTATCGCTCCCCCCTTGGGAAACGTCCGGCTGGTGTGGAATCAATTTTGCTTTCTAATGTAAAGATTTATTATCAACCCTACCTTTAACATAACCTTTTCTTAAAAGGGAATTATGAAATTGCTTCATATAGTAAAACTAACCAACGGGTAAAAATGAATAAATATCAAACCCAAGTGCAATCTACTTTTAAGTTGATTGCATTTTTTCATGCAAATATATATTAAAAAGGAGCAAAAATCATGTGGAAGCATCATGTAATAGGAATTATTATAGCAGCCTTTATTATAAGCCTCGGCTTTTCCTATGAGCCATTTACCGCGGAAGCAAAAGAAATTCACTGGGGTTTTAAAAAAGCCAGAGATGAGGTACCACCAG
Source organism: Psychrobacillus sp. (assembly GCF_056205495.1). Lineage (NCBI taxonomy): Bacteria > Bacillati > Bacillota > Bacilli > Caryophanales > Bacillaceae > Psychrobacillus > Psychrobacillus sp. Next base: position 8,931 of record NZ_JBAEAP010000154.1, read on the forward strand.
AGGCCGGAGCAGAGCTGGATGCATTATTAGAAAAGCATGGAGCCATTTATAAAGGGCCAGCTAACAAAAAGGTTATTTACCTGACATTTGATAATGGCTATGAAAACGGCTATACCGAAAGCATTTTAGATACATTAAAGAAAGAGAACATTAGCGCCACCTTCTTTTTAACTGGTCATTACCTCGAAAGTGCCACACCACTAGTAAAACGGATGATTGAAGACGGACATCAAATAGGTAACCATTCCTATGGACATCCAAACCTAGCTAAGCTGTCAAAGGATGAAATAAAAAAGGAATTACAAAAATTTGATAACCGACTAAAGGAGCTCACTTCTTTAGAAAGAACAACTGTCACGAGACCACCGGAAGGAATCTTTGATGAAGATGTGCTAGAAGCTGCAAACGAAATTGGTCACCAGCACTTTTTTTGGTCAATAGCTTTTATCGACTGGCATCGAGATCAGAAAAAGGGCGGACAATATGCATATAACGAGCTAATAACACAAATCCATCCTGGCGCTATTATTCTTATGCACACGGTTTCACCTGACAATGCTGAGGGTCTTCCGGCATTTATCAAAGAAGCGAAAAAACGCGGATATTCCTTTGGAAAGATCAATGACCTCAATATATCCAAATTGGATATACCTGAGTATTCTCTTCCACAGTAATTTCCTTTATAATAGATATAATGTAACTAAGGTGCCAGTTTTTTAACTGGCACCTTTTGCTTGCAACCAACCCCATAAAAAAGTTATACTGTTTTATTGGTTGATAAAGGACGTGAAGGAAATAATGAAAGAACAAACAGCAATACAGGTGGGACAACAATTTCCACTTACTATAAAAAGACTTGGGATTAATGGAGAAGGAGTTGGCTTCTTTAAACGAAATGTAGTATTCGTTAAGGGAGCACTTCCTGGAGAGGTAGTAACTGCTGAAGTAACTACTGTAAATCCAAAGTATGCGGAAGCAACGATAAAAAAAATTCGTCAAGCTTCTCCAGACAGAGTAAAACCACCATGCCCTGTTTATGAGGCATGTGGAGGTTGCCAGCTTCAACATATGACCTATGAACGAGAGCTTATTGAAAAAAGAGACATAGTCATTCAAGCCCTTGAACGTTATGTGAAAGACCTTGCTATGTCAATTGAGGTAAAACCTACACTTGGAATGGAAAATCCATGGCTGTATCGAAACAAAAGCCAATTCCAAACAAGACAGCTTGGTAATGGTGTAATTGCTGGTTTATATGCAGAAGGATCTAACAAGTTAATTGATATTAATGAATGTATGGTTCAACATCCTGCTACCACTAAGATAACAAATGAAATTAAAGCCTACTTAAAAGAGCTTAAAATACCTATATATGACGAGAAAAATCCTCAAGGCATTGTTCGTACTATTGTTGTGAGAACTGGGATGAAAACTGGACAAATTCAAGTAACATTAGTTACAACACAAAAGAAAATGCCCAACAAAGAAGACCTTGTACAAATGATTCGTAAAATCGATTCTAATATCGTATCCATTAGCCAAAATATTAATCCTGGAAAAACGTCGTTAGTATTCGGTGACACAACTTTTAATTTATTTGGAAAAGAAATTATTCATGAGAAGCTTGGAGAATTAGCTTTTGACCTATCGGCTCGCGCCTTCTTCCAGCTAAATCCGGAACAAACTGAGCATTTGTATGATGAAATTGAAAAGGCAGCCGAATTAACTGGTAAGGAAACTGTCGTTGATGCATATTGTGGTGTGGGGACAATCGGACTTTGGTTAGCTAAAAATGCTAAAGAGGTTCGTGGTATGGATATTATCGAAGAGTCCATTAAGGACGCAAAGAAAAATGCGAAACGCAACGGCTTTGATAACACAAAGTATGTTCATGGCACTGCAAAGAAATGGTTGAAGCAATGGCAGAGTGAAGGCTTTGTACCTGACGTGCTAACAGTAGATCCTCCTAGAACTGGTTTAGACGAGGAGCTACTAAAAACAGTATTAGAGATAAAACCAAAACGCTTTGTTTATACTTCCTGTAACCCTTCAACTCTTGCAAAGGATCTGCAGGAGCTAACGAAGCTTTATGATGTTCAATATATGCAGCCCGTGGACATGTTCCCTCAAACAGCCCATATTGAAGTAGTTACACTACTTACACTTAAATAATTGCACATTATGTAAGAAGGATCCGAGAATCTGAATGATTTTCGGATTTTCTTCTAATCGTTTATCCCTTTACCGGGAAGGCTATTACATAACTGAGGATGTATTTTGATATTGCTAGGAGGATTCATATAAAATGGAAAATAACGACATATTAATACGTTTGCGATACGCTTTAGATATCAAAAACAAAGAAATGGTAGAAATCTTTAAGCTTGGTGGTATAGAAATTTCAAAAGAAGATGTGTTGAAGCTTTTAACTAAATCCAAGGATCACTTTGATAATGAATATGAAGATGATATTGAGGATGATGACAATCAAATCAAGTGCAACAATAAAACGTTAGAAGCCTTTTTAAATGGTCTTATTACTTTTAAAAGAGGACCCCAGGAGCCAAAGCCAGGACAACCAGTGGCCCCTCCCTCTACATCTGGTAGTACAGAAAGTGTTAATAACATGCTTCTAAAAAAAGTAAAGATTGCACTTGCTTTAACAAGTGAGGACATGATTGATATCTTGGAGGAAGCTAGAGTGGCTATCACGAAAAGCGAACTAAGTGCCATTCTACGCAAGGAAGGCCACCGTAACTATAAAGAATGTGGCGATAAATTTGCCCGGAATTTCTTAAAGGGATTAGCTATTAAATATAGAGGTTAACTATTGGGGATACGGACAAAACTTTCCGAAAAGAAACAGCCTCGAACATTTTACGACCTCGTAAAGTTTTCGGAGTTTCTATTCCAGTGATCTGTAATTGTTTTCCGTTGCAGGGGGCGAAGCTTCAATCTCCTCGGCTTGCTCCTGCTTAGGCTTTTACTCTCGCGCTGTTCCTGCAGTACTCGCCACCTCTTCTTCAAACAACTAAAGTAGAAAGTTTATAGACTTGCTCTATAAATGAAAACGTGAAATCGGAAAAATTCGATTTCACGTTTTTTAAACTGTTAGCCTAGTTATGTCTCTCACTTTTCAAAAGAATATTGCAAAATATTTGTGCCAAGGTGGCTGTTGTTGATCTCATAAAATTGGCGAACGCTCGACTAGGGGAAAAAATAACTACTTTATTCCTTATGGAATGATTCGTAGGCTCATTAGAAACAGTATTAGGAATTAATTAAACCGTATAAAAATACATGTATATTCATTTTTCAACTGTTATAAAACACATATCCTCTCCCTTATCTTATTAGCTTAATCTTGTTATAGACCAACTACTTATGGCAATTTGTAGTAATAAAACCAATTGTATATTTTCAATATTAAAAAGAAACTTTTATTTTAAAATGTGAATAAAAATTGAAAATTCATCTTGCATTCTTTTTTTAATTGGTGCATGATTTGATTATTGCTACAACGTCGTCTGACGTCTAGCAAATCGCACTATAAAAATTTGGGGGTAAGATAAATGATTTATGCTAATCCTAATACTGCTGGTGCAGTAGTTGATTTTAAAGAACGTTATGATAACTTTATCGGTGGAGAATGGGTAGCTCCAGTTAATGGAGAGTACTTTGATGTAGTTTCACCACTTACAGGTAAAGTATTTACTCAAGCAGCTCGCTCTACTGAAGCTGACATTGAGCTTGCATTAGATGCTGCTCATGCTGCTAAAGGCGCTTGGGCTCAAACATCTGTAGCTTATCGCGCAATAATTTTAAACAAAATTGCAGATCGCATGGAACAAAACCTAGAAAAAATTGCAGTTGCTGAAACTTGGGACAATGGTAAAGCAGTTCGTGAAACATTGAATGCTGACATCCCACTAGCAATTGACCACTTCCGTTATTTTGCAGGAGCTATCCGTGCTCAAGAAGGTAGAATCAGCCAGATCGATAACGATACTGTAGCATACCACTTCCACGAGCCAATCGGTGTAGTTGGACAAATTATTCCTTGGAACTTCCCATTATTAATGGCTGTTTGGAAAATCGCTCCAGCTTTAGCTGCTGGTAATACAATCGTTATGAAGCCTGCTGAACAAACACCTGCTTCATTAATGGTTCTTTTAGAGCTTATTCAAGATATTTTACCAAAAGGCGTTTTAAACGTTGTAAACGGTTTCGGTGCAGAAGTTGGGAAACCACTTGCAACTAACCCACGTATTCAAAAAGTAGCATTCACTGGTTCTACTGGTGTTGGTCGTTTGATCATGCAATATGCAACTGAAAATATTATCCCTGTAACATTAGAGCTTGGTGGTAAATCACCTAACGTATTCTTCGAAGACGTTATGGATGCAGATGATGAGTACTTAGACAAAGCAATCGAAGGTTTAGTATTATTCGCACTTAACTCAGGTGAAATTTGTACTTGTCCATCTCGTGCACTTGTTCAAGAATCAATCTATGAAAAATTCATGGAGCGTGCATTAGAACGCATTAAAGCAATTAAAATTGGTAACCCACTTGATACAGAAGTTATGATGGGTGCTCAAGCTTCTAACCAACAATTTCAAAAAATTCTTTCTTATATCGAAATAGGTAAAG
>NZ_JBAEAP010000155.1:0-3900 GCF_056205495.1 Psychrobacillus sp.
TAACTTAACCAGCAGGATCTTGCTTCCTATCATCCCTACTGTGCTTTTGTCACTAATGAAAAGCAAAAAAGATGGTCGTGATTCCCTTCACGACCATCTTCTTTTGATTTCTTTGCATCATAAATCAACCCTAACCTGTAACACAGCTTTTTTAATAACATTTTTTAGCCTATACTCTCATACAATAGCAGGTAATTCATAGAAGATAACGAATGTAAGTATAAAGGAGTGTTATTATGTCGAGTAAAATATTAGCAATTACAATTGCGATTATGGGAATTATTTATATATTTTTGATACCTCATGATCCGGTTGGTATTAAAATAACGTTCAAACTTATTCCTATGCTGCTCATTATTCTTTTTGCAAGTATTCAACCACCTGGTTTACCCAAGAGCTACAAGACACTTATCATTTTAGGATTATTTATATGTATGCTAGCAGACGGACTAATTTATTGGTTTATAATCGGGCTTATCACATTTTTAATAGGACATATCATTTATATTTTTGCATTCAGAAGAATAAAAAAGAACACTATCCCTAAGTGGGCAGCAGCTTTGTTACTTCTTTATGGACTTATTATGATTATTTGGATTGCAGGCACTTTATGGACTGAAGGAGAATTTGTTTTAGTAGTTGCTGTTGTTCTGTATATAGGAGTTATTTTAACCATGGGCTGGCATGCATTTCAGACAGGTAATAGGTTCGCCATAATGGGTGCCATCTTATTTATATTCTCTGATTCTATACTAGCAATTAATAAGTTTATAGTAGCTATCCCTTATGAACATGCACTTGTAATGCTCTCCTACTATGGTGCACAATTTCTCTTCTCATACAGTATATTTTCGCATTATTCCTCAACACGGAATAATCTGTTAAAATAAATATATGCTTTGCATATTGGAGGAGATTTTATCATGAAAGAAATTCTTATCGATCGATTAACTAGATACGCTAAAATAGATACACAATCAAATGCCGCTAGCTCTTCTTGTCCTTCTACTGAAGGTCAGTGGGACTTACTTCATTTATTGGAGAAGGAATTAGCAGAACTTGGGATGGAAGAGATCACGTTAGATGATAATGGATACTTGTTTGCATCTCTACCAGCTAACACAAATAAGGATGTGCCTACAATCGGCTTTTTGGCACATGTGGATACAGCAACAGACTACACAGGAAAAAATGTAAATCCTCAGCTAATTGAAAGCTATGACGGACGAGACATTCAACTGAATAAGAATACTGTTATGTCAATTGCAGACTTCCCTGAATTAACAAAGTACGTTGGTCAAACACTAATGACTACAGATGGATCGACCTTATTAGGAGCTGACAACAAAGCAGGTATAGCTATTATCATGACTGCTATGGAATACTTCCTTCAGAATCCAGAAGTAAAACACGGGAAAATTCGTGTGGCCTTTACGCCAGACGAGGAAATAGGTCGAGGACCACATAAGTTTGACGTAGAAAAGTTCGGGGCAAAATACGCGTACACGATGGACGGGGGTCCACTTGGAGAATTGCAGTATGAGAGCTTTAACGCGGCTAGTGTTAAAGTTATTACTCACGGGACTAGTGTGCATCCTGGCTCTGCTAAAGGAAAAATGGTTAACTCCATTACGATGGCAACTAAATTCCAATCCCATATGCCTGTGGATGAAATTCCAGAAAAAACTAGTGGAAACGAAGGTTTTATTCACTTGATGTCCTTTAACGGGGATGTAGAAAAATCGGAGCTAGGCTACATTATTCGTGACCACGACCGTCAAAAATTCGAAGCTAAAAAACAACTTTTTCTAGATGTTGCAGAAAAATTGAAAGCTGAATACGGAGAACACGCAATCACTGTTGAAGTAAAAGATCAGTACTATAACATGGGTGAGAAAATTACACCTGTTATGGAAATTGTAGATATTGCTAAGGATGTTATGATTTCTTTAGACATAGAACCATTAATCATCCCTATTCGTGGCGGGACAGATGGCTCTCAGCTTTCCTTCATGGGTATGCCAACACCAAACATCTTTACAGGTGGAGAAAACTATCATGGGAAATATGAGTATATCTCTATAAATGCAATGGAAAAAGCTACAGAGGTAATGAAAGGGATTATTCAAACCTTTGAAAATAAAGCATAAGTAAGCTATAGATAAAAGAGACACTTGCCATATATAGCGAGTGTCTCTTTTATCGTTTTAGCATATCTTATTACACTGTAGCTTCTGTTACTGGATTTCTTTCTGCAATGTAGCGAGATACATGCTTGTAGCTGACAGCAAATACGATAAATGTCAGTACAAGGAATGCCACTAAGCAAATTAGAAGTACAAAACCATTTGCCAGCATAAACCCTGGATCGCCTAAAGAAATAACAGCTTTAAGCCCTGCATTAGAATACGTTAGCGGTAAGAATTTACTAAGCGCTTGTAAGTTCTCCGGTAACATAGGTATTGGTAGGTTCGAGCCTGTTGTAGATAATTGAAGAACGATGAATGCTAGAGCAATAAATCGACCAATATTACCCCCTATTGCTATCAAGAAGAATACAATAGACATAAATGCTAGACTTACAAAAACAGTAAACAGTATAAACAATCCCGCATTAGTAACCTGCAGCTTCAAAAAGAATAATGAAAATAAAGACACTAATAGACCTTGAGCAATAGCAAATAATGAAAGCTGCATAAGTTTACTTGCATACCAGCTAAATAATGAACCTGGCAAAGTAACTGGTCTTTTGAAATCAACGATAAAAGATAATATTAAAATTCCAACAAATAAAGCTAAAGAAATAATATATGGAGCTGTAGAGTCACGGTAATAATTATAACTATTTACCGTCTCCCCCTTAAAACTAACTGGATTAGAGAATTTAGCTATATTAGCATCACTCACTTGAATACCACTTACCTGCTCCGCTCCACCTGCTAAGCCAGTTTGAAGCTCTTGGCTTCCAGATTGCAATTGATTTGCACCATCATTTAATGACGTTACCCCTAAAGTCATTGTCTCCCATCCAACTGCAACAGTTTGGTTACCATCACTAATTTGTGTTAGACCTGCCTTTAAATCTGTAACTGCATTTCCAATTTTCGTCCAAGAACTTGCAACAGTTGCATTACCATTAGCCACTTGATTTGCACCTGTTTTTAATCGAGTAATCCCAGCATTAGCTGCCGTTTGTCCCTCTACAAGTTGATTGATCCCAGCATTTAACTGCTTAGAGCCTGTGGTAAGCTGAGTCGCTCCCGCAACTAAAGCGTCAGCACCCTGCTTTAATGGTTGAACTTGCTGATCAAATTGAGTGAGACCTTTTGAAATTGCATCACTTGTACCTACAAGAGTCATAAATTCCACATCTTTTGCAAGCTCAGGATGTTTTGCTAAATAACCCTTCAGGCCTTCGGTAAGATTTTGAGATCCTCCTGAAAGCGTTTTCGTAGATTCCGTCACTTTAGCAATTCCACCTGCTAACTGCTCTGCCCCTGGTTTCAACTGTTTTTCTAAACCTGCAGATAATGTGGCACTGCCTGTGTTAACTGTCTTTAAACCACTCAATACCTGATCAGATCCAGCTTTTAGAGAATCTAAGCCCTTCACAACCTCTTTTGATCCTACAGCCAGCTTTTTAATATCATTCTCTCCACTTTTAATCGAGCTAAGTAATTGGCTAGCTCCGTCCTCAGCTGTTTTAGCTCCAACTGCAAGCTTCTGGACATCTCCTGATTTTTCGTTTAAAGATTGTAGCAGTTGACTTGTACCTGCCGAAAGACTTGTTGTACCCTCATACAATTTGTTAGAACCATCAGCACCAGAAGCAAATCCATTAGAAATATCACCAAATCGAGCAAATAATGTTTTGGTGTAGGTTTCCGTAATTTTGTTTCC
>NZ_JBAEAP010000156.1:0-3388 GCF_056205495.1 Psychrobacillus sp.
TAATAAAATGTCAAAGTTATGGTAGACTTTCTGCTTCGCCTCTTCTAAAAAAAGTGGTTCAAATTGAATCCATAATTCTTGAGTGAAATTATTTAAATTTATCGCACTTTTTAAAAATTTGTTAGCACTTTTATTTGTATAAATAATTACATGAGAACCATCTTCCTTTTTTTGCAATAGGCAAGTTATCAGGTTGGGTTGTTCATGAATCATATCTGCTAAGTAATCATCCATCTTAAGCTGTTCGTAATTGTTCATGTTAGCCTCCAGTAGCCTCGTATAAGACATATTGCAAAAATCAACACACTGTACTCTCTTTTATATCGTCAAATAATGGTAATTTTTAATAAAAATACTATTAAATATTTTTATATAATATTTTTTTGATTTGTGTACACAATTAGGTCATTAGTTGGTATGATAGTATGTATAGAAAGAGAAAGAGTAAAAGAAAGGAGTGTACTTATTATGACTACTGAATCAGACAAGCAGTTAGCGACTGCAATATATACAGTTAATAGGCATGCAAAAACTGCTATAGACAACAAGCCCCTTTATGAGCTAAAAAAATTAGCTATTCAAAAAATGATTACAGAAAAAAAAGCTAGTAAAATTGGTCTTCATTTTGTGCGTAATCCTAGAAACAGCCAACAGCAATCCTCCGTTTTAGTTCAGTGTGCTGACTATTATTTCCACCTTCTTCCGGTTAAAGAAGATTTTAAAACTTTACCACATCTCGGTCATTTAGATGATACTTATAGAAACCCTATCAGGAAAATGAGTATAAGAATGGCTAAACAATTATTAACCGATTATATAGGACCTCCCAAAGCTACTAAAAGCAAGTCCACTAATCACTCTACATCTTGTACTGCGAAGTTTGCTCGTGTTTCCAATAGACGCCCAAGTAAGATGAAATCTTACCTAGATCGATAAAATTTCGTAGAAGCAAACACTTTTATAAGTCAAAAAAGTGTATTTCTTCTTGCTTATAATGTTCTAGTTACCTAACCCTATTTTAACGCTGAGTAATGTATATTCGATATAATATTATGGAGAGGGATTCTTATAGCATTAGCTATGAGAATCCCTCTTTTCATTCCTATATATTTGTTACAGTATATACTTATCAATTTTTAAAACTAGTTCAGTAATTTCTGGTTTACTAACTTGATCTTCTGCTCCTACTAAATCACCTTTGTGTCTAAGGTCGTCTGTAATTAGACTTGAAAAAATGACTACTGGCAGTTTGGCTAAATTACTATTGGTTTTAATAGATTTTGTCAAAGCATGCCCATCCATCTGTGGCATCTCAATATCGGTTACGATCATTTGAACATGTTCCGATACATCTGGAGAGACTTTCTCTAATTGCTCCAGGTATGCTAAAGTATCCTTACCATTCTCAAAGAACTCGAGGTTCACATAACCCGCCTCATGCATAGTATCATGCAATAATTTCCTTAGTAAAGGTGAATCTTCTGCAATTACAATTTTTTTGTTAGATCTTTCTCTTGGGCCTAACTTCTTCACCGAATCTATACTCATTCCTGATTCAGGATTTATATCCACAATAATTCTTTCAAAGTCTAATAATAAGAGCATGTCTTCGCCTCTTTTAATAACTCCTATTACGTGGGAAGATCCTCCTTGATATAGGGAACCAGGCTTTTCTATTTGATCCCATGATATACGATGTATTTGAGTTACATTGTCTACGTGAAATACTGCCTTTTGTTTATTAAACTCCGCAACAATATACTTTTGTTGCTCACTTGTTGATTGCATTGGCAAACCTAAAACTTTACTCATATTTATTACAGGTAGAACATCACCTCGTAATTGAATAATGCCTTCCACATGCGGATGTGAAAGAGGAATAAAAGTAACCGGGATAGGTTGAATAATTTCCTTTACTTTTATCACATTAATGCCAAATCTATTTGAACCTACTTGAAACTCTACGATTTCTAACTCATTGGTTCCGCTTTCTAGTAATATTCCTTTGTGGTCATTCACAGAAAATCTTCCTTTCCACGCTCACCATTATACCAATTGTATCATACAGAGGTAAAATATTACTATATTATTCGTATAATTTTATTAGTGCTTGTGTACCTTTATCCTCATATCCGTCACTTATTAATTGGTCATATAATGACTTCGCTAACTCTAACCCAGGTAATGTCAAATTCATTCTTTCTGATTCTTCCAAAGCAATTTTCATGTCTTTAACAAAATGCTTGATAAAGAATCCCGGCTCTAAATCACCTTTAATCATTCTAGGTGCTAAATTGCTTAATGACCAAGAACCAGCAGCACCAGTAGAAATTGCTCTTAATACTTGCTCTAACTCCAACCCAGCTTTCTTTCCGTATGTAAGTGCCTCACAGACTCCTATCATATTAGATGCAATTGTTATTTGGTTACACATTTTAGTATGTTGTCCAGCGCCCGCAGTTCCCTCATGGAGAATGGTCTCACCAAATAGCTTCATTACTGGTAAAGAACTGTCAAAGGTCTCCCTCTCTCCACCACACATAATGGATAGCTTTCCTAATTGAGCACCTATATCTCCACCCGACACCGGGGCATCTAAGGATTGCATCTCTAGCTCCTTAGCACGATCGTTAATTTTTTTTGCTAAAGTAGGTGTAGATGTTGTTAAATCGATGACAGTTAATCCTTTGTTTTCTATTGAGAAAATTCCTTCTTCTCCAAAATAAACTTCTTCTACGTCGTGTGGATAGCCAACCATAGTAAAGAGGTATTGAACACTGCTAGCTGCTTCACTAGGCTTTGAGACCCATCTTGCACCTAAAGTAAGTAACTCATCTGCTTTCTCCTTAGTTCTTGTGTATACACTAACCTCATGACCTGCTTTCAGTAAATGCTTAACTATACTTTTACCCATTACACCTGTGCCAATAAAACCTATTTTTAGTTGCTCCGACATAAATAACTCCTCCAATATAATTGTATTAAATACAGTTTATCAGAAAAGTAAAACAAGTTTATTTAAAATTTCACTTTAATGATTAATCCATTTCATAATTTCGATTTTTTTGTAAGTCAGAGAAGATTGAAAAGAGAAAAATATAATATCTCTTATCGAAAATGAAGTAGGTCGCTTTCCGTCGTGCGAACGATAAACTATCATCACCTGTTTTGTCTCTTCACTGTCCCATGCACCCTACTGGATCAGCAAACTGCCCCTACATCCATCATTAAAAGATGTAATTTATTTCAATAGCTTATACGCAAATGATAAATTTAGACAAAAAAAGAGGACCATCCAATGGATGATCCTTAAAAAGGGGGAAATGAGAATGTTGCTGTGTTCTTTATTAATATGCCCTGCTCTCATTTATTTAAACCTCTTTTTTCA
>NZ_JBAEAP010000157.1:0-2676 GCF_056205495.1 Psychrobacillus sp.
AAAAACAATGTGATTATAACCGACACAGGGAGCACCAAAAATGAAATAATGAATGCCGCTCTAATCTTGAAGCACCATGGTATTACGTTTATCGGAGGACACCCGATGGCTGGCTCCCACAAGAGTGGAGTAGGCGCAGCACGGGCCTACTTGTTTGAGAACGCTTATTATTTGTTAACTCCCTTTGTTGATGAACCAATTGAGAACATTAATAGATTAAAAGAGTTATTAAAAGTTACGAAGGCGAAGATAATCGAGATAAGTGCACATGAGCACGATCATATGACTGCTACTGTAAGTCACTTTCCTCATTTGATTGCAGCTTCTTTAGTTCATCAATTATCGGCAGAGAATAAGAGCTATCCTTTCACGAGACAGCTCGCAGCTGGTGGATTTCGCGATATCACAAGAATTGCCTCTTCCAATCCCGTCATGTGGCGGGATATAACGATGCAAAATCGTGAAGAAATCAGTAAGCAGCTTCAGCAATGGACAGAGGAAATGCTTCGTTTGAAGCATCTAATAGATGGGGCCGATGAAACAGAAATTGAAGTTTATTTTGCTAAGGCTAAACAAGTCCGAGACGAACTCCCAGTTGCGCAAGGTGCTTTATATACGGTGTACGACCTGTATGTGGATATCCCTGACTATGCGGGGGTAATCGCCGAAGTTATTGGTTATTTAGCGAAAGAGCATATAAGCATTACAAACTTGCGCATTGTCGAAACTAGAGAAGATGTGTTTGGTATTTTGGTTATTAGTTTTCAAACAATGGAGGACCGAGCACAGGCAGTTCGATGTATTGCTGCACATACATCATTTGAGACTTATATTGCGTAGGGAGGAATCAACTATGACAGTTAAACTTTTAAACTTTGGTAAGCCTTCCTTACAAGGGAGCATTAAAATACCAGGAGATAAATCAGTCTCCCACCGTTCGATTATGTTTGGGGCTATCGCGGAAGGAACAACAACGGTAGAGGGGTTTCTACAAAGTGACGATTGCCTAAGTACGATTGATTGTTTCGGCAAGCTTGGTGTAGATATTAAGGTAGACGGTGAGCATGTGCAAATCAATAGCCAGGGGATTTCTACTTGGAAGGAACCTGATGAAATTTTATATACAGGGAATTCAGGTACAACGACTCGTCTAATGCTTGGGATTCTAGCAGGCTCTAGTATTTCTTCTGTGTTAATAGGCGACGAGTCTATTCAAAAACGACCAATGAAGCGAGTCACAGAGCCGCTCAAGCAAATGGGGGCCAAGCTAATAGGTCGAGCGAATGGACAATACACTCCTATTGCCGTAGAGGGGACAACCCTAAAAGCGATTCATTATAAAATGCCTGTAGCCAGTGCTCAAGTGAAATCTGCTATATTGCTAGCTGCTCTAAATTCACAAGGTGAGACTGTTGTAGAAGAGCGAGAAACCACTCGAGATCATACAGAAAAGATGCTCAAGCATTTCGGAGCAGAAATTTCAGTAAAAGACAATGTAATTAGACTTCAGGGTGGACAAAAGCTAACAGGAGCACACGTTGTAGTCCCTGGTGATATTTCTTCTGCAGCATTTTTCTTAGTTGCTGGGGCTATCGCTTTAGATAGTAAGCTTGTGCTAACTAATGTTGGGTTGAACGAAACCCGTACAGGAATTATAGATGTGCTAAAAGCAATGGGTGCAACATTAACTATTGAGACACAAAATAATGCAAGTCATGAGCCGATTGGTACGCTAACAATAGAAACTTCTAATTTAGTAGGAACTGAAATAGGCGGAGATCTCATTCCAAGGTTAATAGATGAGATACCAGTAATCGCACTTCTTGCCACACAAGCTAAAGGTAAAACAGTTATTAAAAACGCGGAGGAGTTAAAGGTAAAAGAAACTAATCGTATTGATGCCGTGGTCAATGAACTGAGAAAGCTTGGAGCGAATATTAATCCAACAGAAGATGGAATGGTCATTGAGGGGCCAACTCCATTGCATGGTGGCGAACTGTCTACATACGGAGATCATCGTATTGGAATGATGGCAGCTATTGCTGCGTTAGTAAGCGATGGTATAGTTTCAATTGATAATCAGGAATGTATAGCCGTTTCCTATCCAAATTTCTTTGAACACTTAGAAAATGTCATAAAATAAATAAATTTCCCATACTCTCCCTATCAAGGAGAGTCTTTTTCTTGTTCAACCTTCAAAGTTCTTGTACGATTAAATAGTAGAGAAGGAATGGTGATGTTATGGAAAAAATGATTCCCTTTATCCGAGTTATGGAGGATGGAGATATAGAAAAGCTTGATGGCATGGTAGATACTTTCTTACTAGAGGAAGATCCTGACGAGCAGTATGGATTAGCAGACTTATTAACAGAATATGGTTTTATACAAGAGGCAATAAAAACGTTGGAGCATTTAAACTTTTTATTTCCAGAGGAAGACCAACTGAAAATAGACCTCGCACAATTATTTTTAGAATTGAATAAAGAGGACGATGCTTTGGAAATGCTAAGTAATATAGAGAAGAACAGCGAGTCCTATCCACAGGCCTTACTTACATTAGCTGATTATTATCAAATGATTGGTTTATATGAGGTTGCCGAACATAAAATAGAAGAAGCAATTGCTCTATTACCGGGAGAGCCACTTTTGCAATATGCAAAAGGAGAACTTTTATTT
>NZ_JBAEAP010000158.1:0-1858 GCF_056205495.1 Psychrobacillus sp.
AACCGTCAATTTTTTGAATATCAATACTGTCCATCGATTCTAAACGATTGATTTGCTCTGTTGGTAGGTTATCGATAAATTGAACCTCGCCTGTTTGAAGCATCGAAATGGCAGTAGAAATCTCAGGAACTACCTTGAACACAACTTTCTTTAAGTCGGGTGCTCCTCCCCAATATTCCTCGTTTGCTTCTAGTTCCAACTTGTCACCTGGAGTCCAACTAACAAATTTAAATGGTCCTGTACCTACAGGCTCTTTCATCAAATCTTGCTTCTGGTCAGCAGTTGGGCTTATGATTGCTGCATTTGAATGAGAAAGTGCTGCTAAGAATGCCCCGTATGGATATTTCGTTGTAATTTTAACAGTGTTTTCATCTTCGACTGTAATTTCTTCCACTGATTCTAAAAGAGATGCACGTGGTGCTCCTGTTGCTGGGTCACGTAATTTGTCAAACGTATATTTAACCGCTTCTGCGTTAAATGGAGTTCCATCATGGAACTGTATACCTTCTCTTAGTTTAAAGATCCATGTATTTTCATCTGGATTCTCATAGGATTCTGCTAATTTAGGTTCAATCTCTAATGTTTCTGAGTTGCGCTGAAAAAGTGTCTCATATACTTGTTCAATTACATTTGCTGAAGGAGAATCATTTGTCATGGTTGGAGACAAGCCGACCGCATCAGTTGTAGTAGCATAGGTAAAGGTATCTCCACTAATGTCACTTCCTGAGCCTCCGTTTTCTTTTGGAGCTGATGAAGACTCTCCTCCAGAACAAGCTGCTAGAACGATTGATACAACAAATAATAAAATAAATAACCATTTTTTCTTCATTTTCATATTCCCCCTATTTTCTATTTTTTATTGGATGTCCATATTTGGATCTAGTGCATCTCGTAATCCGTCTCCTAATACGTTAAAGGCAAATACAGTTAACATAATTGCTATCCCAGGAATAATTGTTAAATGCGGTGACGTCCACATATAGCTTTGACCTTGTGCTATCATTGCCCCCCATTCTGGTGTAGGAGGCTGTGCCCCCAATCCTAAGTAACTTAGAGAGGCTGTTGAGAGGATAGCTGTTCCCATTCTCATTGTTGCAAATACGATAATTGGTGCCATCGCATTAGGAAGAATATGACGAATCATAATCCTTAAATCAGAAGCACCTAATGATTTTAAAGCCATAATATATTCTTTTTGCTTTATAGAAAGTACTGATCCTCTCACTATGCGAGCACAGCTTGGTATCGACCAGATACTAATCGCTATTGCCACATTAACTAAACTGGTACCCAATATAGCAATAATTAGCATAGCTAGTAGAATACCCGGGAAGGAAAACAGCAAATCTACTATTCTCATAATGATTCCATCGAGTTTTTTATAATAGCCCCCGAGCAAACCAAGCGTAATTCCTCCCAGTAAACCAAGACTGACTGCAGCTATTCCGACTAACAGAGAAATTCTTGATCCGTAAACAATGCGAGACCAAACGTCTCTACCATAATTATCTGTCCCCAACCAATGGCCTTCTGAAAAGATAGGGAGTTCACTGGCTACTAGATTTTGTTTTGATGGATCATGTGTGGCTAAGGAGGGAGCAAATACCGCTATGAAGATTAGCCCCAAAATAATAGCAAGACCAATTACTGCTAGTTTATTTTTTAAGAGGCGTTTCATCGTCGTAACGTAAACCTTATCTTTCTTTTTGGTTGCAGTTGGAAGATTATTATTAATTGAAATAGTGTTCGACATATGATCCCTCCTTCTTAGTCATAGCTTATCCTTGGATCGATGAATGTGTAGACAATATCCACGATGAGATTCACGACTACGAATAACGTTGCTACTAATAAAACT
>NZ_JBAEAP010000159.1:0-4232 GCF_056205495.1 Psychrobacillus sp.
GTCGCCATGACACGTGCTCCTGTTCCATGTACAGCATCTAGAATAGAGATTGCAAGCGCTGCTCCCTCCTGAGGATCAGTTCCAGCACCAAGCTCATCAAACAAAATTAATGATTTATCGTTATACTTTTTTAGAATATCCACAATGTTGACCATGTGAGACGAGAATGTACTTAGGCTTTGCTCAATAGACTGCTCGTCGCCAATATCAGCAAAAACGGATTCAAATAACGCAAGCTCCGATCCGTCTAATGCGGGTACTGGTATCCCGCTTTGAGCCATTAAAGTACAAAGGCCAACCGTTTTCAATGTAACGGTTTTCCCTCCCGTATTTGGACCAGTGATTACTATAGCAGTAATATCCTTCCCAAATTCAATTGTATTAGGAACAGCCTGTTCTACTGAAATAAGAGGATGTCTCGCTTTCACCAAACGAATGTAGCCATTATTATTAATTTGTGGCATCGTACATTTTTCTGCCTGTCCATATTTAGCCTTTGCTAATATGACGTCAATTTCACCAAGTATATTAACTAATAGGAATATCTCATGTCCAACAGCCTCTACCTCGCCTGACAAACGAATAAGAATACGTTCAATCTCTTCTTGTTCTTTTACCTTTAATGCACGAATATCGTTGTTTATTTGGACTACCGCTGATGGTTCAACAAAAAGTGTTTGTCCAGAGGAAGACTGATCGTGTACAATTCCACCGTAATGGCTACGATATTCTGATTTTACCGGTATAACATAGCGGTCGTTTCGAATGGTAATAATTGAGTCGGAAAGCATTTTGGATGCATTGGCTCCACGAGTATAGCTCTCTAGCTTCTCACGTACGCGACTCACTTGAATTCTTAACTGCTGACGAATGGAGCGCAGCGTACTGCTTGCACTATCCAGTACACTTCCGTTTTCATCGATACAGTCGTTTATCTCATGCTCTAAAGCCGTTAAAATCGGCAAAGAGTCCTTTTTAGATAGAAAATGTGGGATTGCTACTGACTCTGCATCTGCGACGTTCTCTAGGAAATTTCGAAGAATTTTACTAGCTCTTATCGTACTCGCAGTCTCCATCAGCTCCATTGGACTTAGCATCCCGCCAATTTGAGCCCGTTTTGCATGTGGACGTATATCGACGATTCCTCCCATTGGGACATTGCCTCTTAGCCGTAGTATGGTAAGTCCCTCATCCATCTCCTCTAAAAGCTTAGTTACTTCCTCGTAATCAACAGATGGGACTAACTTTTCTATATGCGTTTTTCCGATAGAGGAAGTACAATATTTCCCTACCTCTTCTCTGATCTTATAATATTCTAAAGTTTTCAGTGCTCTTTCGGCTATCACCTTGGCACCTCCTATTTATTCTTCAAATACTGTTTGAATTTATCAAATGTCCATGTATTAACAATGTTGTCCTTTTTCAGCCATGCTTTCTGAGCATATTTAACCCCTACATCCATATATCTTAATTGATCGATATGATGGGCATCTGTATTAATAGCTATCAGAACGCCTTTTTCCTGTGCCAGCTTCAAGTATTCTGTCTCTAAGTCGAGACGATGTGGGTTTGCATTGAGCTCTAGTATTTTACCGAATTCACTAGCCCAATCTATTAACGTTGGCACATCTGGATCATAGCCTGTACGACTTCCAATAATTCTTCCTGTAGGGTGAGCAATCATATGAACGTTTGGGTTTTCCATTGCGGTACGAAGTCTTGCCATAATTTTATCTTGTGACTGACTAAAGCTAGAATGTATAGAAGCAATTACGAAGTCTAGCTGCTCTAATAGCTCGTCATCAAAGTCCAGCGAACCGTCAGGAAGTATATCCATTTCTGTTCCAGCTAATATTTCAATATCGTTATATTTTGCATTTAATCCTTGTATCGTTTGGATTTGCTGTAGCAGTCTCTCTCTTGAAAGACCATTAGCAACTTTTAAGTAGTTAGAATGGTCTGTTACCACCATATGGGAATACCCTTTTTCACGACAAGCCTCTACCATTTCTTCAATAGAATGAGCTCCATCTGACCAAGTCGAGTGCATGTGAAAATCACCCTTAATATCCTCTAGCGTTACAAGACTTGGAATCTTTTCTAGCTTGTCTAGCTCTGTCCCATCCTCTCGTATAGTAGGAGGTATAAATGGTAAATCGAAGAATGAATAAAACTCTTCCTCGGTTTCAAAGGACTGTACGGAGCCGTCCTCTTGCTCCACACCATATTCACTTATCTTCAGCCCTTTTTCTTTGGCGATTTGTCTCATTCTAATATTATGATCTTTAGATCCTGTAAAGTGATGTAATGCAGAAGCATATTGATGAGGTTCTACTAACCTAAAGTCTACATCCACTTCGTTTTCAACATCTAACGTAACTGATACTTTAGTGTCTCCAGCTGCAATAATTTTTAGAAGGGGAAGCTTCTCTAGTAATTCCTCTCTGACCTTTTGATGGGAATTCGTCGCAACGATAAAATCGATATCCTTACTAGATTCTTTCACTCTTCGATACGAACCTGCAACAGAATATTTAACAACAACTTCATCTATATTCGCTAATGTATCTTCGATAAAAGCAACGATAGGCTCAAGCTGCCAAATAGCAGTTCTTTCCGGTTTAGTTTGAAACACTTCTAGCTGAGCAAGTATCTTTTCCTCGGTTTTAGCCCCAAATCCTGCAAGTCCGCGAACCTTCCCTTCCTCACAGGCAGCCTTTAACTGTTCGATGGATTCAATACCTAATTCTTTGTACAGCTTGGCAATTTTCTTTCCTCCAAGACCCGGGATTTTTAGCATAGGCAACAGTCCATTTGGCACTTTCTCTTGCATTTCTTTGAGAAGAGAGGATTGTCCAGTTTCCATTAAATCAGTGATTACGGATCCAGTTGCCGCCCCAATACCCTTAAGCGAAGTTATATTATCCATTTCAGACAAGCTACGATCATCTAGCTCTAAAACTTGTGCTGCTTTACGAAAAGCAGATACCTTAAAAGGATTTTCTCCTTGAAGCTCCATATATAATGCAATTTTTTCTAATGTTTTAATTATCGTCTTTTTATCCACCAGTAGACCTCCTTTAAGTAAGAAAACATAAGTCCTTCATAAACTATAAGTTAACTATTTAAAAAAACTTCCCTCTACTGAGAGAAGTTTATCTTAGATATTGTTACTTTTCCAAATAAATATACCACCAGTTTTTGACCATTTCAGATAAAATTGGCGTATGCTCAAGCATCCATGACGTTAAGAATGAGCCTGATACAGCACTTTGGATAAAATCAATTGGTAAAAGCACAACGACGTATAGAAGTACGAATAAAATGAAATAGAATTCAATAAACCCTAGAATCGCACCAGTTACAGTGCTGACAAATCCTAGTATAGGCAAGTACTTTAAAAAATCAAACATAGAGGCTAATAATTGTAACCCGAACTTAACTACCATAAATATCAGTGTGAATGCGATAATACGGTAAAACGTTTGATCGAGATCCAAAGTCTCTACTGCTATCGTAAATGTGGACTCTGAGGTTACTGCAGGAAATGGAATCCAGAGAACAAATTTATCCGCCAGTGGTTTATAATAAGTGTAAGCAACAATTAGAGCAATGATGAAGCCTACCATATGAATGAGCTGTACAATCAGCCCACGTCTAGCACCAGTTACAAAACCGGCAATTAATAAAATCAGGATAATTAAATCTAACATTTTTTCAGTCCTTTAGCCTTTTCAATTCTTCTTCTAGAAGTTCTAATTGTTCTTTTACTTTTATGTAATCGTTTACTGCATTAACAGCGGTAAGCACTGCCAATTTTGCGATGTCTAGCTGTTGATTGTGAGAGTGTATTTCTCTCATTTTATCATCTACCATGGAGGCAACGAGTCTCATATGACCAGAAGTTTCTGTACCTACCATTTTATAATTCTGTCCATAGATATCAACAGAAATTCTTGTTTTCTCTTGTTCTGACAAAGACATACCCTCCCCCAGAAAATCCTATGTATAATAATAACACGAAATAGATTACGATGTGAAGAAAGGAACATATGAATGTCAAATGAAGTTTTACTAATGCCCGCAAATGAAATAGAAAAAGTAAAGGCACATTACTTAAAATACAAAATCGAACGCTCGGCGCCGGGAGTCATTTTTGCTGCTAAGCTATCAGATACTGCAATAACCATCTATAAATCTGGGAAGGTGATGTTCCAAGGAAATGGCGCTTC
>NZ_JBAEAP010000160.1:0-10107 GCF_056205495.1 Psychrobacillus sp.
TATTAAAAATCACGAATTTAAATACATTTTGAAATAATTAATTAACTCCATCTATAAATATAAACAAACATCCGTACCCAGAACTATTACAGATATATTGCAGGTGCCTGGCACCTGCAATATATCTGTAATCAAACCTTAAATATCTGAAAATACTGATATTTAGTTGTAAAATTTTAGATTAAAAGTATAATATTAATAATCATCTACTTAAAATGACAATTATATTATTGTTTTTAATTTTGAAAACGCTGTCATTGAGATGATAATAATCCTTTGGGGGGAGAGAAAATGAAGAAGAAAAGTTTTAGCATTATTTTGTTCGTCACAGTTTTAGCACTTTTTATGGCTGGATGTAGTGGGGGTAAGCCAAATATTGCAATTGGGCCACCCGCTAGTGAAACTAACTCTGTTTCTAAGCTAATTTTAGATGCATATGGAATTACAGAGGATGATTACAAGGCTTATCAGGAAGGATTCGGAGATGCTGCTGATGGTGTTCAGGATGGGAACATTGATATTTCTATTGGTATTCTTGGCCTCCCTGCCGCTAGTATCGAGAGCTTGCAGAATTCTGCCGGAGATGTAGTAATGATGAGCTTATCTGATGATGCGATTTCCTATATTGAAGAGAATAGCGGCTATAGACGTCACACTATACCTAAGGACACATACGACTTTTTGGATTCAGATGTAGAAACAGTTACAGCGTACGCTATTTTAATGGGAAGCACGGATACGATTGATGAAGATCTTGGGTATGAGCTAACTAAGATCATGATTGAAAATGCCAGTGAAAATACACATGCTCAGGCAAAGCAAATGATTCTAGAAAATGCTCTAAACGGCGCTGAAGGACTTCCAATTCATCCTGGAGCTAAACGTTACTATGAGGAACAGGGTCTTACTGTAGACAATCCGGTTGCTGAGCTGACTGCTGACAAAAGCAATCGAAAAAATGATTTTATACTAGGCACCGGAAGCCAAGGTGGCACTTATTATCCACTAGGTGGAGAGATGGCGAGCATTTGGAACAAACATATAGAAGGATTTAACTTAACTAATACAGAAACTGGAGCGTCTGTAGAAAATCTATCCAGTATTCGAGACGGCAACATGGATTTAGGAATGTCTGTACATGTGCCAGCATTACAAGCAGTAAATGGTGAGGCTGCATTTGAAGGACATGAAGTTCCAAACGCCGCTTTTATTGGTCATATTTATCCAGAGGTTATTCAAATTGTTACACGTGAAAGCTCAGATATTAAAAGCTTAGACGATGTAAAATAAAATCGATGTATAAATAAATCCAGTTAAAGATGAGGTGAGGCAATGAAAGATCAGCAACCTGTAAATGCGCAAGAAATATTGGAAAAATACGATAAAGAAAATCAATTCCGAACAAATATTGGAAAGTGGGCATGGGTCGTTACCTTTTTAGGTGTAGCCTTAACCGTATTCCATCTATATACTGCCTACTTTGGAACTCTGCCCACCCAAAAACAAGGGGCTGTCCATGTAGGAACTGCTCTCGGAGTTATCTTTCTTTTGTATCCATTCAAAAGAAGTTTAATTAAAACACAAAGGAATATCCCGTGGTATGACATTGTACTTGCCTTTACTGCGATGTATGTGACCTATCATAAAATATTCTTTTTTGATTCAATATTACAGAGCAGAATTTCCGGATATAGCATACCTGATGTAATTATCTCCATCCTTGGGATTCTTCTCGTCCTGGAAGCGACCAGAAGAACGGTTGGCTTACCAATCGTCATAGTGGCTTTAGTAGCCATACTTTATGCTATCTTCGGAAATTTTGTCCCTACTCAAATCCTTTCACATCCTGGATTTTCGATTGAGCGAACCGCTACTGCACTTTGGTACAAAGAAAGTGGAATCTTTGGCACCCCAGTTCAAATTTCAGCAAAGTTTATATTCCTCTTCCTATTCTTTGGCGTAATGCTCGTACAAACAAACGTAGGGAAATTCTTCAATGATTTAGCCTTTTCCTTAACAGGAAGATATACAGGTGGTACAGCAAAAACCGCAGTTGTAGCTAGTGCACTGCAAGGAACTATATCAGGAAGCTCCGTTGGTAATACGGTGGCAACTGGCTCCTTCACCATCCCTATGATGAAAAAAGCAGGATTTAAGCCGGAATTTGCTGGTGCAACTGAAGCTGCTTCATCTACAGGTGGTCAAATTATGCCTCCTATGATGGGTGCAGCCGCGTTCATTATGATGGAGATATTAGGTGTATCCTACGGGGCTATCATGATGGCTGCTATTATTCCAGCCATTCTCTATTTTACAGGTATTTTTATCGGCACTCATTTTGAGGCAAAAAAACTGAAGATACATGGATTACCTAAGTCCCAATTACCTTCTTTTACAAAGACGATGAAACGGAATTGGTATATGCTTTTACCACTTTTCGTAATTACAGGAACCATTATTTACGGATTTACTCCGCAGCGTGCTGCACTATTTGGAATAGTCGCTGCCTTTCTAGTGAGCTTAATACGCAAAGAAACAAGAATGTCCCTTAAAAAGACTATACATGTTTTAGAGCAAGGTACAAGAGTTGCTCTCCCAGTTATAGCAGCGGTAGCTACCGCTGGAATTATAGCTGGTATTGTAAGTATGACAGGCCTTGGCTCCAAATTTGCTGCTGGAGTGATAGCCCTATCCAATGGTTATCTAATTCTTGCTCTCATATTCACTATGATAGCTTGTATTGTATTAGGAATGGGTTTACCTACTACAGCAAACTATGTAGTTACTGCTACTATTGCTGCTCCAGTATTAATAAATGAATTTGGAGTAGCTCCAATTGCTGCTCATATGTTTGTATTCTATTTTGGAATAGTCGCAGACATCACTCCGCCTGTCTGTCTAGCAGCTTATGCAGGGGCAGGCATTGCCGGCGCTAATCCATTTAAAACGGGTATGAACGCAGTCAAATTAGCCATTGCAGCCTTTATTGTTCCATTTATCTTTATCTATAATCCAATTTTAGTAATGGTAGATGTGGAACCGATCAGCATGATACTATCCTTAGCTGGTGCTTTAATTGGGATGGTTGCGGTAAGCAGCTCCATGATTGGCTATTTCATTAGATATTCAAGGTATTGGGAGCGATCCGTCTTATTTGTAGCCGGGTTAATGCTTATTGTTCCTGAGATTTTAAGTAGTGTGATTGGACTCGTGCTTATCATAGGAATTTGGTTCATACAAAAAAGAAGAACAGACGATGAACTTGAAATGGAAAGTCCAAGGTCTAGTCAAGCACTGTATTAATTAACCCTTTAATTTTCAGAAGAATATGTTATATTAATTAGTAACTAATATCGAAGGGACGATGGGTGGACTATGATTTTGTAATCTTATTTCTCGCTTAATATTGCTGCTTAACGCAGAAAAATATTTTTAGCTAAAACGGAAATAGGATGAGTCTGCCCATTTTTCAAATCAGATCAATGAATTACTGCAAACATTTTGTAGTTATTTTTTGTCGTACATTTAAATGGCAGCAAAATCCTTCCGTCTATAATCGGAGGGATTTTTTTAGTCTCTCCAACAGGGAGGAAATGTTATGACAATACAAGGAAGAATAGTAAATCTAAGCATTACACATGGTCATAAAGAAATTATTAAAGATATAAAAACAGATATACCTTTAGGCGCTGTAATAGGTATTGTAGGGAGAAATGGTGAAGGCAAATCTTCGCTTCTGTCCGTCCTTTCAGGCGAAGCTCACCCCTCTTCTGGACAAATCGAATGGATAGGAGCTCCTCCGACCATTAGCTACTGCAAGCAAGAGGACGATAATTTCTATTCAACTGATGTGGAGAAGGATGAATGGACTTATATGAGCAAGTGGTCTGTACCCCTTACCCTTTCTTATAATAGTTTAAGTGGTGGAGAAAAGATGAAAAAAAGACTAGCTAAAGTTTTTGCAGAAAGGTCTCACTTACTTTTACTTGATGAGCCTACTAATCATTTAGACCAAAGCAGTCTATCCTTTTTAAAGGAGCAAATAGCTACCTATCCCGGAACCATTATTTTAGTCTCTCATGACCGTTACTTTCTAGACCAAGTAACAAATTATATATGGGAAATAGAATATCAAAAACTAACTCCTTACAAAGGAAACTATTCTACCTACCGCAAAAGAAAAGAAGAAATACTCCTTACTCAACAGAGAGAATATAACGCGCAACAATCAAAAGTACAACTCGTAGAAAAACAAATTGCAGAGTTAAAAAAATGGACTAATAAGGCTCACGCTGAGTCTACAAAGAAGGATGGATATAAAGAATATTTCCGAATGAAGGCAAAGAAAAAGGATGTTCAAATCCGCTCTAAACAAAAACGACTAGAGCTAGAGCTTTCTAAGCATCGGGTAGATCGTCCAGTAGAGGAAAAGGAAGTCAACTTCTCTATTGATGGGAATAAAAAAAAGGGAAAACGCATTCTAGAAGCCAAAAATTTAAGCAAATCCTTTAATGCTAAAACTCTTTTCCAAAATACCTCCTTTACTATTCAATCAAATGAACGCGTTGGTATTATAGGTGCTAATGGAAGTGGTAAAACAACCTTCTTCCGGATGCTTATAGGAGAGGAACCCTTTGACGGTGAGCTTTGGAAAACGGATTCGATGAATATCGGCTATTTACGACAAACTGTATTCGACCTTCCGAATGAGCAGACCCCCTCTGACTTTTTTGCAACCACAGATTTCGAAACAAGAGGGATCATTCAAACTCTGATGACCAACTTGGGATTTTCAAAGGACCATTGGCTACGTCCCATTTCTACTATGAGTATGGGTGAAAGGGTAAAACTCAAGTTAATGGAGTTCATGTTAGATCAAAAAGATGTACTTATTTTAGATGAACCTACAAATCATCTCGATTTACCCTCTCGAGAGCAGCTAGAAAAAACCCTTTCCACTTATCCAGGTACTATTTTACTTGTAACTCATGATCGATATTTTTTAGAAAAGCTAACCAACAAGCTACTTATATTTGAAAATAAGAAAGTCCAGAAAGTCGAGATGACATACAATGAGTGGCTCCATAGAGAAGAAGAAAATGAAGTCGAAAAAATTCTCCTGACTTTAGAAACAGAGCGTCTTGCCATTTTAGGTCAATTAAGCTACCTTCTACCTAAGGATTCCAAGTACGCCGAGTTAGATGAGCAATTTAATTTACTGACCCAAAAGATTAATAAGTTAAAAACCAAATAACACAAAAGAGAATGGGACGTAACACTCCTCAAAATAAAATGTATGTTTTCTGTTACGACAGAAGCTTTCGGAGGGCACGGCTTCAATCTCCTTGTCGCCGTCTCCCTACCAAACAATAAGAGAGATGCTTTACAAGAAATCAGCTGATTTAAAAGGAAATAAGGACGTGAAATCAAGTTGTTGTTGATTTCACGTTTTTTAATTTATTGACTAGTTATTTCTCAGCCACTTTTCAAAAAATTTGTCGATTTCCCGGGAAATAGGTCATTTAGTTCTAAATTAATTTACATTAACTGAAAATCAACATATAATAATAGAAATCCAATCAGAAAAGTAGGTTTTAAGATGAAGACAATTCCAAAACCCCTTGTTATGGTCAACCAGTGGTCAATAGTAACCTCCGTAGTCATAGCGCTCCTTACTCAATCAGCATGGATTTTACTTATACCATTAATCGCTAATCTATCCAGTTTATTAATTGGATTTCACCCTATCTTAGCTATAGCTAAAAGGTTTTTAAAGAAGCCTGGTAGTGAATACATCCAAGAGGATTATGATCAGCTAAGATTTAATCAATGGCTTGCAGTTGGCTTTTTAGTTGTAGCTAGTATTAGCTTTTTCCTAAAGTGGAGCATTTTATTTAATATTGCAACAGTCATGGTTGGCTTGGCAGCATTTGTGGCTATCTTAGGGTTTTGCATAGGTTGTTTCTTTCGTTTCCAATATCAGCAATGGAAATATCGTAGAAATAACTCTGCTACCCATTAACAATGAAAAAGAGAAGAACTATTTCATGGTCACAGTTCTACTCTTTTTTATTTTGACATTAACGATTAACCAAAGCACAAAGAGTATCTTTACTCTTCACCATCCCGGTCATGAGTTACGGTTACAAGAACTGGTTTATCCACGATTGGTTTTCCCCTTTCTTTCCAAGGCCATACGTTATAGCAATGGCTATGAGAAGTACAAAGAGTACCCCTCCAATGAAAGAAATGGATATTGTATTCCAATTGTAATTCTTACTTCCCGCATACTCTCCGTCATTATTTGCTTTCACGTATATCCCTAATTCTGATTCAACTGCAATAGCTACCTCTGGATCTACTTCCACTATTTCATAATATTTAGTTCCTTTCGGAAATGTATTAGAAAAGTTACCTGAATACGTTCCTTCTCTATCTGAGTATTTTGTTACATGTCCAATCTCCTTGCCTATTTTCTCCACGTTTTCTTCCGTAATTATATACACGTCACCATCCCAAACTACAAACTGATAAGCCCAGCTTGCCATAGCTGGGCTTAGGATGACGAAGCTGCCTAACAGCAGAATTAAAGCACAAATGAAGGATTTTCTCATTTCCCTTTCTCTCCCTTTTACCAATTAGACGCTCTATAACTTGAACGGTTTCTCCTTTTAGAAATTTAAATAGGAGTACTCCTTATTATCTTGATAAATGCTCAGCACATGGGGTATCACTGATATCTAAGTTGCTTTTGAGCACCTTAAACCTCATTTTTGGTATGTTTTATCAAAATATAAATAATATTATTTAATTTTATCTAGCATAAGGTAAAAACCTATATATAGAATACTCTTCAATATTTGTTACTTTTTGGGAATAAACTCTATTAATAGAGTATCATAGATATATATAGTTCAATTTAGTTTATACAAAAGAACAAAAAGACAGGAGGTAGATGTTTTGTATCAAATTGCACAATTAGGAGTATTATATAATCCAATACTAGCTGTAATTATTTGTGTAAACCTAGTCTCTATCTTGCATAAAGTTAGAGACAACGAGGAAACTTATGTCAATACGATTGTAATAAGTATATGTTTAGCGATTATCCTATTTTCAATTACGGCATTAGCTACCTAATTATAACTATGTAGAGCGTCAAGAGGACAGGCGATAGTTCTATAAAATTAGATATACCAACAGGAACTTGGAAAGACCACGTTTATATAAAGTATTTATGCAAATTCTTCATATAAACGTGGTGCAAACCCTTATTAACAGTTCTTTCAACTTGGTTACTTCATTTGGTCTATCATCCGAGTTTGTGTAGGTTGAAGAAAGCTCTTTCCATAAAAAAATCCTCACTCCAGTTTCCTGATGTGAAGATTTTTTGATTTAAGCTAATTCTACATTATGATAGACCTGCTGAACGTCCTCTAGGTCTTCGATAGCATCAATCATTTTTTCAAATTGTGCTTGTGCATCTGCATCCAACGCAATGTCATTTTGTGCAAGCATTGTAAGCTCAGAAATTGTAAATTCCTCAACTCCTTCTGCTCTTAAAGCTTCTTGTACAACATGGAATTGATCTGGCTCTGCGTATACGATGACCGCGTCGTCTTCTTCCAAGATGTCACGAGCATCCACATCAGCCTCCATTAGGATTTCTAATACCTCGTCAGCTGTTTTTCCTTCTAACCCAATAACTGCTGTTGCATCAAACATGTAAGATACGGAACCACTAACTCCCATGTTGCCGCCATTTTTACCAAATGCAGCACGCACATCAGAAGCAGTACGATTTACGTTATTTGTTAATGCATCTACGATAACCATTGATCCACCTGGACCAAATCCTTCATAGCGAAGCTCGTCATAGCTTTCCTCAGATCCACCTTTTGCTTTTTCAATTGCTTTATCAATAATATGTTTTGGTACACTGTAAGTTTTCGCACGCTCTAATACAACCTTTAACGCTTGATTGGAGACGGGATCAGGTTCACCTTGTCTTGCTGCAACGTATATTTCACGACCAAATTTGGCATAAATACGACTAGTATTCGCATCCTTGGAAGCTTTCTTTTCCTTGATATTATTCCATTTACGACCCATAAAGTCCCACTCTCTTTCTCCTATTGTTTTCGTACTCTAGAATTCTACTGTGTTATTATACATTAGATTCCTTATAAGTAGCAAAAATTAATACATTAACTTCCATCCCCTTTATACCCATTGCCCCTCTATATAGTTCCCAAAAAGTAAAAAAGAGTCGTACCATTTCTCGGACAAGACTCTTTCAACTATTTATTTTGTTACCCTTCTGCTATTACGGCTCTAACTGTCTCTCTTAGTTTGGCTGTGACAGATTGTAAACTTTCTAAGCTTCGTTCGAAGGGTCTATCCTGATAAAACTCTGCAAATTGTTGCCCCTCATACCTAGGAACGACATGCATATGATAATGAGTCAATTCACTAAACACACCGCCATTTTGACTGATCGTAATTCCATCTGGTGCATACAATCTTTTAATAGCCTTGGAAATAAGGCGAGAAGCATCCATTATAGAATAGGCAACCTCTACATCTAAGTCATCGACATCTTCATAATGCCTTTTCGGAAGTATAAGTACATGCCCATTATTAAAAGGCTCATGGTCTAAAAAACAGGTAAGGTGATCATTTTCAAATATAACGAATACCTCTTGTTTCTTATTGGCTAATGTGCAGCCTATGCATTCTATCATGTAAAATCCTCCCTATAACATTTTTTCTAAAACAATTTTATGTTTACCTTTATGACTAATAAGCGTTTCTTTAATATCAAAACCAAACTTAATATTTAAAACAAGCATCTCTCTTTTTTCGTTCCTTGAAATAGTGCGAACTTTTGTATAACCAATGGACTTTACCAGTTCGTGTTGTCTACGCATCAGTTCTTTTGCTATTCCTTTTCCTCTGAATTCCTTGTGTACCCCACCAAGCCAGCTATAGAATGTTCGATTTCCGTAATCATAGCCAATTTTAAATCCTACTACTCGTTCAGCATCTTTTGCTACAAATACTATTAAGTTACTTTTCTCCTTTAGCTTTTCCGTCTCTAGCTCGGCTCCCTCAAACACATGCTTATGAAGCTCTAAAACTCCTAAAAGTGTTTGAGTGTCTGGCACTCCTTGAGAATAATTATAATTCATTTTAACTTCCTCCTGTGATTGAAGCAGGTCTTTGTGGTCATATATCTGTTTATACTTATATTGTTATTTTCATCCATAGCCACTATATAGTCAAATTCTTCGAAATCTTTATTCTTCTATGAAGGTCTTCATAAGATATTAACCAACTTTAGTTCACAAAATATTGTTATAATTTTTAAAAAAGGTTAGGTGAGGAGTGTACATGCGAAATAGAGGGTCTACAATTATCTTGGAAAAGGGGAAAGTTGCCTTAATTAAAAGAACAAAACCTTTAGTCACCTATTATGTCTTTCCTGGTGGGGGAATCGAGGAAGGGGAAACCCCCGAGGAAGCAGCTATTCGAGAGACATATGAAGAACTAGGAGTACATGTTCGTATCCAGCGACTTTTTAAAGTACTACCTTACAGCGGAACTCAATATTATTATATAGCCGATATTATAGGAGGTACCTTTGGTGCTGGGAGTGGGGATGAATTTAAAAGTCCTTCTCTCGAGAAAGGGAGCTACGAGCCTATGTGGATTGACCTTAAGGATTTGTCTTCCTACGATGTTCGACCAAAAGAAATTGTGGAAGCTATTCTTGCCGACTAAACCAGTCCAAGGAAGGCAAAAAAACACAAGTATAGAGTGAATGTTTTATGATACATGCAGGAGAGAGTAAGCTGGAGGGATAGAATCGATTCACAAGTGTTTTCACTCTTTATAAAGACTGCGCAAGTTTCTTAATAGAGTAGTTAAAATTTTGTGGATGAATCCATATATTAAAAAACTGCTACCTTCTTTTGATGGAAAGAAGATAGCAGTTTTTAAGTTGTTGGCTAATTCTATGAGTAGAAATTATTTGTTAAGTTTATGCAAATATTATTTGTTTATTTAGAAGCGTCTTGTTTTTAAACTAAAGATCCGCCAGTTTTT
>NZ_JBAEAP010000161.1:0-2198 GCF_056205495.1 Psychrobacillus sp.
GGAATTTTTTGTTTTTCTTCTTTAGCAAGTAACCCAAGCTCTCTCTTTAGGGTATTATCAGCATAAACCCATGCTTTTTTATAATTTATAAATGACTGATCAGGATATTTAGAAATTTCGTTCCGTAATTCTTCTTCGTCAATTTCTAGTTCTTTGCCTGATTCGTCATCAAACCATTTGCGTTTTCCATTAACCATTTGCATTCTAGGTTTTGTAATTTCAACAAAGCCAACCACTCGCTCAGAAAATTTCTCTAAATCAAATAAGAATTCATGGTCTGGAAAAAGTGACAGCGGATTTTGAAAAAACTGAGGTATCTCTTCATTTTTTAAATACTTTTTCTTTTGAAGTATTTGAACATCTTCCCGAACTGCTTTACTTGCTTCGTACCTTTCACGTTTTAATCCTATTCTTATGGATGATTTCGATGAATTACTGTTAAGGTGTTCTGTCTCTTCCTTCGTCTGACCAACTAACTGTAACTCCATTAAATCATTAGCAATCAGCCTCGGTTGTACTTCATAGGAGTCTATATAATGGTAGTTCTCTCCTTCAAGGAAGTCGTCTAACTGTATATTTGCTTCAACTGCAAACTTTCGGACCTTGGCTGTTTTTTCGTAACCACTATCAAACTCATCCAAATGAATAGCTTCATAGAGCCTCCAAATTTCTTCAGATACTATATAGGAAGCATCCTGTATCTTAATGAAAGGATAATTAGTCTCAGCAATTTGTTCTAAAACTCTGTTTCTCATATCCCTTAGAGTTAATACAAATTTGGGTTCATGTGCAGGAGAGCCTATTATCTCAATTTGTCCGGAAACAGGAAAAACCTCTGTAGGCAAGCCGAAGTTGCCTAAGAGGATACGTTGATCTTCATTATCAAGCATGCTATAAAACGTATTGATTGTCATTTGTTCTTTATAATCGATAAAGTCGCTTTCAAATAGCTCTTCATATACAATATAACTTTCAAACCCTTCAAGTTGGAAATATTCTCTAAATTCCACATCCTCCAAGGGTAGCTCCAAAGTTATTTCATTCTTTCCTTGTTTTTTTAGAATTTGAAGCTGAATACGATTCCCTAATGCAAAATAATTAGATTGTAATGTCGTTTTTGCTTTCTTGAAGAATCGCATCGCGATCAACCTCCCAATTCAATCTTATACGTAAAAAATCATTAAAGTTTTTTTGCCAATTTCCAGTGTGAGTTAACCACCCTCCACTTACTACCTCTTTTTTATCCATCAGCATAGGTCGTCTGAGGTTAAAGTCAAGTCTGCCAAACATTTTAAATGCTCTACTCTCTAGTGCATCTCTATATCTCTCCACTATAGTTCCAAATTTTCTTTCAAAAGTGTTTGCGGTATAAACGTATACAGCACCTGTTCCAAGCACTTCCATTACTACTACATCATCGAAGTAAAATAGAATCGTTTTTTCTTTCTCAATTACAAGTGCATCCTGCATCTTAGGAACAAACTTTTCCCAATAAACAAAGCGTTCATGTTCTTTGTTTATCCCTGAAAAGAACTCTCTAATGTTTTTTCTTAAATACCATTGATGAAATTCAATTTTCAATTCCTTCTCTACATTTGTCCATAACATAGGTTGCTTTTTATATGTCCCCATCTTCTCTAAGATTCGTACACTTATATCCTCAAGTCCATATACACTTCCAGATTTGATAAACCCAGAAACTAGTAACTGGGCTGTTAATGAATCGGATTTATGTAGATATTTCGTAAATAAATCTGCTTCATTGTAGAATAATGTTTTAGAACCTGAAGAAAACATCTCTATTATGATATCCTCATAGATTTTATGACTTTCAAGGATAAAATAATCCTGAAGTATATTTGTAAAAGGTCGTTCTCCCTTATTTATAACCTCACATATATGTTTGACATGAGAATTTTCAATTAGAACAAACTTAGACCATACCTCTTCCTTTTCTTCTGACCAATTTCTTCCTATAGAAGTCCTGTTATGTTGAAAAGATAACTTCACTATACTCCAATATGGTTGAAAATTTCCGCCTCTATAGCATTGCTCGATCAAGTTATAAAACATTTTAGAGATAGTATAAAAAGTAGACATGTTAAAACACGACCTTCATACTTATAGAAAATAAAGGGAGCGTGTTTATTATGACAAGGACAAGTAGAGAAATGCGTGATTATCTGGTGAAATTGGTA
>NZ_JBAEAP010000162.1:0-2937 GCF_056205495.1 Psychrobacillus sp.
AATAACAAATAGATCATTGTAATAACTCCAAGTGATAAATCAATTATTTTAGATACTGGAGCTTTTAGTTCAGGTTTTTGCCCCTCGGTCAATTGGATAATACCTGTACTGATCTCATAAGCGTGTTCAATTGTAGGAGTAAAGCTATTTAATAGAACTGCAACTGCATAACCACTATTCGGTATTATATCGTGTTGCGCTTGATAGGTTGTTTCCACCCCGCTATGTGAAATGCGGGCTGGCTTTACATGAGGTGAGCTTAATTCCCAACCAAGACCATATTCTTCACTTCCAAGTTGTGGAGAATAAGTTTCTTCTAATAATTCTTTTGATAGTAATTGCTCTCCTTCTTCAGATTTACCCTCGTTTGTTTGCATAGAAAGCCATTTACCCATATCAGATGCTGTAGATATAATACTTCCAGCCCCCATATTCATCGCTTCTAGCTCTGACCAAGGCATTGCCTTTCCATATACGGTTACATATCCTCTAGGTAGACCAACTACTAAGTCTCCCGAATTAACATTAGCAAGTGAATCGTCCATTCCAAGCGGAGAGAATAACTTTTGTTTAAGATATTCAGAGAATTCCTGTTCACTAATTTTTTCTACTAAAAGTGCTATGATCCAGTAATTTGCGTTACTATAGTAATATTTCTCTCCTGGGTTTGCTTGAAGCCTCCAATCACTTAAACGTTCTACTCCTGCTTTTAAATTATTCGCTGGTGGAACAATAATCGGATTTGGTATACCTGATGTATGACTCAAAAGTTGACGAATCGTAACTTCCTTCCAGCGTGAATCATCAAGTGTGACCTCTGGCAAATACTTAATTACTCGATCATCGAGTTGTACTTTACCTTCCTCAACAAGCTGTAAAACAGCAAATGCAGAAAATGATTTAGATGCGGAACCAATTCTCATTAACGATTTTTCCGTTATAGGATTCCCTTCAGAATCGTGACCATATCCTTTTTCATATATTAATTGACCGTTTTTTACAACTACTATGGAAACACCAGGTAGTCCGTGCTGCTTTAAATAGCTAGTGACAAACTTATCAATGTCTTCAGTTTTAAAGGTGTGATTAGCGTATACTTCACCTAAAAAGGGAAAGGGTAACTTAGCTAATAGGATAAATATTAATAGAAGAACAAAGCCTAGTTTCTTCGTATCAATAGATTTTTTCAATACTTTTCCTCCTGTATTTTTCTTATTTTACAGAAATATTCCATCTATTAATTCATCATACCGTAATAGTGTTAACTGGTTATCAGGCTCGAGGCTAAAATTGTCTAAGTCTGCAGTCTTATCTAGTCTTTTGTTTAATAATACTAGAGGAGAGGAGGTGAAGGGGGAGGCATACTGATTTAAAATCTCCATATTCAGCACATCCCATTGCTTATTTATGTAAAATCTAAAAACAGGTTCCTCATCTTAAGAAAGAGGAACCTGTTTTAGGATGATATACAACGTATTACAAAGGAGTACCACCGTTAATATGAAGTACTTGTCCAGTTACATAAGACGAATCTTCAGATGCTAAGTATACATAGCCCGAAGCCAACTCGCTTGGATGCCCTGGTCGTTTCATAGGTGTCTGACTACCGAAACCATCCACCTCATCAGCCGCAAAGGAGGCAGGAATAAGCGGCGTCCATATTGGTCCTGGAGCTACAGCATTTACTCTAATTCCTTGTTCTACAAGGGAACCTGCAAGTGAACGAGTAAACGTTAGAATTGCCCCTTTAGTTGCAGAATAATCAATTAGATTTGGTGCTCCTTGAAAAGCCGTGATAGAAGTAGTGTTAATAATCGTACTTCCTGCTTTTAAATGATCGAGGGCAGCTTTCGTTAAATGGAACATACTAAACACGTTTGTACGGAAGGTTTTTTCCATTTGTTCAGCTGTTATGTCCTTTAATGATGCTTGAGTATGTTGTTCCCCTGCGTTGTTCACCAATATATCAAGCTTTCCAAATTCATCGATTACGTTTTTTATTATGTCTTGGCAAACAGATTCTTCTCCAATATCTCCGGGTAGTAAGACACATTTTTTTCCTTCGTTCTCTACATATTTTTTAGTTTCTTTCGCATCCTCATGCTCATCTAAGTAGGATATTGCTATATCTGCACCCTCTTTAGCATAAGCTACTGCTACTGCTCGTCCAATACCACTATCTCCACCAGTGATTAAAGCAATTTTTCCGGCAAGTCTTTGAGATCTTCCAGCAAAGTTTTGAGAGAAGTCTGGTCTTGGCTTCATTTCTGCTTCAATGCCTGGTTGGCGTTTCTGTTCTTGTGCTGGAATTTTTTCATTTTTTTGGTTTTCCACTAGAATCATTCCTTTCTTGAAAGCTAATTGTAATTTTCCATTATAATGATTAATTACCCATAGCAATAATGACCAAACATAAAAGGGAATATACGACTGGAGAAAAGGTTTAAGTAAAAGGGAAGGAAGATCATCGAAAATGCTTTGTATAAAGGATACAATTACTAGTTTCCTTACCCCTCCACAAAAATAGCAGATAGAACGGCACCAACCGCTTGTATCCAGCTACCCACGGTATTGATCTCTTGATTTTTTTGGCTATTAGGGGGATATCTAACCGCTAAGGCTTGATAAGAAGCCCCTATGACCTGAATAACATCACCTATATTATTTAAAGCATTTTGTATAGATTGGTTTCCTGTGAAATCAATCGTTAATGCTCCACCAACTGCCTCGATCAAATCACCTTGTGAACTTAATACCGAGCTAACATTTTCATTTTCTATAAATTCTGCTTGTAGGGAAACCAAGTTCCCAATCGCCTCCAGCTGGCTGCCTACAACGAATAAATAATCCTGATTTTGAGGGATTAGACTACTTCCAATAGCCTGTAATGCCAAACCAATGACATTTAAATCGTTTAGTATCTCATCTGATAAAACG
>NZ_JBAEAP010000163.1:0-11568 GCF_056205495.1 Psychrobacillus sp.
TCTATGCTAGATGATCGCATTGACGCAAAAAGTAAAACACTTATTGGTAGCGGTATCCTATACTTTATTACTCCCATTGATATATTACCCGAGGGCTTAATAGGACCAGGTGGATACATGGATGATATTATTGTTGCAGCATTTATCGTCAATATGCTTTTAAATAAGTTTTCCCCCGAAATCGTTGAAGAGCATTGGGCGGGAGAACATAAGCTGTTAGATACGATGAAAAAGGTATCGGAGACAGGTGATAGCTTGCTTGGGAAATTACCAGCACGTTCATTGCTAGGACGTTTTATAAAAACATCTAAGAAGGTGTAAGACAATACGTCTAACACCTTTTTTTAAACAAAAAAATTTACATTAGTAACAAGGGATATAAAAAAAGGGTATCGTAATTATTTACGAATACCCTTTTTTACATATTATAATTTTTGAGATTCTTTCCATTCTAAGAATTCATCGTATGTCAGCTGCTTATCCAGAATAGAGCCGTCCTTGCGGATTTCGATTACACGATTTGCAATCGTTTGGATGAACTGATGGTCATGAGAAGTGAATATCATAGCGCCTTTGAACGCAATTAATCCATTATTCAATGCTTGGATGGATTCCAAGTCTAAATGGTTAGTTGGCTCATCTAGCAATAAAACATTACTTTCGGAAAGCATCATTTTAGAAAGCATACAACGAACTTTTTCGCCACCAGAAAGGACAGAAGGTTTCTTCTTCACTTCTTCCCCGGAGAAAAGCATACGTCCTAGGAATCCACGAAGGAATGTTTCACTTTCATCATCAGGTGAATATTGGCGTAACCAATCAACTAGTGAAGTTTCTGTACCATTAAAGTATTTTGCATTGTCTAATGGGAAATACGCACGAGATGTAGTTACACCCCAACGAATAGATCCTTCCTGTGGCTCTTCCTCTTCTGCAAGCATACGAAGTAAAGCAGATTTAGCAAGCTCATCACCTAACAAGATAATTTTATCGTCTTTGTTCATAGTGAAGTTCATACCTGAGAACAGTTTTTCGTTCTCTAGCGAGTAACCTAAATCTTGAACCTGTAATACGTCATTGCCAATTTCACGCTTCATTGAGAAGTTCACGTATGGATATTTACGAGAAGAAGGTCTAATATCATCTAGTTCAATCTTATCTAACATTTTTTTACGAGATGTAGCTTGCTTTGATTTAGATGCATTCGCACTAAAGCGAGCAATGAAGGCTTGTAGTTCTTTAATTTTTTCTTCTTTTTTACTATTTTGATCCTGAGCCATTTTAGTAGCAAGCTGGCTTGATTCATACCAGAAGTCATAGTTTCCTACATAAACTTGGATTTTGCTGAAATCTAGGTCTGCAATGTGTGTACATACTTTGTTTAAAAAGTGACGGTCATGCGAAACTACGATTACAGTATTTTCAAAGTTGATAAGGAAATCTTCTAGCCATTGAATTGCTTTGATATCTAAATGGTTGGTAGGCTCATCTAGTAAAAGTACATCTGGTTTACCAAATAATGCTTGAGCTAAAAGTACTTTTACTTTTTCTGACCCAGTTAATTCAGACAATTTCTTTTGGTGCATGCTATCAGGAATACCTAGTCCTTGTAAAAGGATGGCTGCCTCTGATTCAGCTTCCCAACCGTTAAGGTCAGCAAATTCTCCTTCTAACTCAGCGGCACGCATACCATCTTCATCAGAAAAGTCTTCCTTCATGTAAATTGCATTTTTTTCGTTCATTACTTCATATAAACGTTTATGACCCATGATCACCGTTTCAAGCACATTGTATTCTTCATACTCAAAGTGATTTTGCTTCAAAATCGCTAAGCGCTCATCTGGATTCATAATCACATTACCTTCTTGTGGCTCAATTTCCCCCGACAAGATTTTGATAAATGTAGATTTACCAGCTCCGTTTGCACCGATTAACCCATAACAGTTACCAGGTGTAAACTTTATATTTACATCTTCGAATAATTTACGATCACCAAATCGAAGACTTACATTACTTACTGCAATCATGCTATACCTCCTAAAATTCACAATGCTCTTATTATAGCACGGTGTTCAAACAAAAGCTATCAAACGTTGATTTGTTGGGCTTATATCAACCCTAATGGTGGGCCATTTTTAAGGAAATTTCTAGAAATGTCGAAACCATCCAGAGTGTATTTAATGGAGAGAAGAATATGGTGGGATATTGATTGTTTAAGATAAAAGTATGGCGTGGTGGATACAGTAATACTTTTAGCAGAATCGTTTACCTGGTCATCTCTATAAGACTGCTACGCCAAGGCTGACACTAAACCATAGGAAGGGCATGTTTAATAGGTATACAGTAAATGAAAGGGAGGAAACGATTGGCATTCAATAGTCTTTCAGAATCTGAACAAGATTTAATACCAACTTCTCCAATGGATTCTGTGGTTGAGAAGGTTAACGTATCAGAAGAAAATAAAAAATACCTTTTTGATGATTATGACGGAGAAAAAGTATATTCAGTTACATTTAATCATACGAATTCTGATAAAAACGGGGATTTGATTGTTTTTGTTCATTTGAATAAAGAAATTGTAGTTGGAAAAGGTTTTAAATAATCATTTAAACAAGTTAGTGACAATAGGAAACTTGATGAACATGCCCGCCCACAAAAACTACGAGTGTATGGACGACAGCAGTCCATACACTCGTAGTTGAAGCATCTTACCTTGAAAATCTAACGTTAAGTTTAAACTATTTTTCCCAATGTTCTTCGATAAACTCCACGCGCCCTGACTGAGCAAGATCTTCTTTATAATGATCAGGACTTTTTTTATAAAAGTCTTGGTGATAATCCTCTGCTTCGTAAAACGTTTCAGCATCTCGAATTACCGTAACAATCGGTTTGGAAAATTTACCACTAGCCGCAAGCTGCTCTTTAGACTTTTCTGCGAGAATGCGTTGTTCTTCATTATGAACGAATATAGCTGTTGTATAGCTTTCGCCTCGATCCTGGAATTGACCGCCCGCATCCGTTGGATCTATTTGTTGCCAATATATTTCTAGTAATTTCTCATAATCGAAGATAGAGGAGTCATACTGAATTTCTACTACCTCTAAATGGCCCGAGTCACCATTTTTCACTTGTTCATATGTAGGATTTTCAATATGGCCCCCCATATAACCTGATGTTACCTTATGTATGCCTTCCCAAGTATCAAACGGCTTTACCATGCACCAAAAACAGCCTCCTGCAAACGTAGCTCTTTCTATCATTTTTAAATCCCTCCTATTATAGTAAAATGATTTTACCATTACTTTTCACGTTGTACAAAAATCTGAAACCAACTGACTGTAAATACGTTATTATAAGAGTATGATATAAATAAGGCTAATTAAAATTTTTACCATGAAAACAGCATAGATGAAGAACTCAAGGGGAGATTTATAATGGATGAAGAACAAAAATTAGAAAGACGATATAAACCGAAAAAAAAACTACGTAAAGGCAGAGTATTCTTTACTACTTTGTTAATTCTGGGATTAGCTATTGGTGGTTATTCATTTTTACAATATCGGGAGGGCTATAATTTAGCTAATGAAACAAAAGTAAAACAGGATATTGACTTTGAAGGGGATGCTTGGTCAAAAGGTGAACGAGAAAATATTCTAGTCCTTGGAGCAGATTCCGGAGCGGGAGGGAAAGAGAAATCCCGAACTGATACAATGATGATCATCTCTTGGGATAAAGAAAAAAATGACGTTAAAGTCATTTCGTTTATGCGAGATATTTATGCTGCTATTCCTAACTATAAGTCCTATAAGTTAAATACAGCCTATTATTTAGACGGAGTATCGTTATTGCAGGCAACTCTTCAGAATATGTTTGATATACCGATCCATCATTATGCATTAATAGATTTTAGAAGCTTTGAGTCATTGGTAGATATTCTCGCTCCTGAAGGAATTACGATGGATGTCGAGAAGGATATGTCTGAAAAAATTGGAGTTTCACTTACAAAAGGTGAACAGCAGCTTAACGGACAGGAAATACTTGGTTATGCACGATTCCGGGCAGACGGAGAAGGTGATTTTGGCAGAGTTGGACGCCAACAAAAAGTAATGGAAGCATTAAAGGACGAGGTCATTTCCATACAAAATGTTTCTAATATCCCGAAATTTATAGGAGCAGCCGAAGGGTATATTCAAACCGATTATTCACGTAAAGATAAAGTTATTCGAGTCTTGGATGCTATCGTTAGTGGAAAGCTAGAAATGGATAAACTGACTATTCCTGTAGAAGGAAGCTATTATGATAAGAACTATAGTCACGCAGGAGCAGTTCTTGTAATTGACGAAGATGAAAATAGAAAAGCAATAGAAGATTTTTTAGGTGAATAGGACTTTTAAATTTGCGATACAATTTATTCATTCGTAAAATTAAGTTAGGAAAGGATGTTATGTAAAATTGGAACCTGAAAAACCTTCTTTTTTCTCAACTAGATACATAAAATTTTTAGGTGGTCGTAATACTATATTTACGCTTATACTGCTTTTAATGATTGGCTTAATCATCATGATTTATGATGAAATTTCCTTCATATTTGTCCCATTAACAGTTTTTCTAGGGAATGTCATCCTACCAATCATATTAGCAGTCATCATCTATTATTTACTTAGACCGATATTGCGTATGCTAGAAAAAATTAAAGTTAAACGAGTGATTGGTATACTCCTCATCTTTTTAGCTTTGGTTGGTATTATTACCTTATTAGTTTTCCTAGTGTTTCCATTCTTAAAAGCTCAATTTTTTAAATTGGCAGAAGAGCTTCCAGGTTATTTTATAGAAGTCTTAACCCGCTTAGATTCATTCTTGAGAACGAACTCTCTTATAAGCACGTACTATTTGCAAATAGAAACCGATGTTGCTAATCTTCTGTATGATTTACCGAAGGAGCTAGGTGCATTTTTCCAGGAAACCTTTACAGGAATTGCAACAGGAATTTCCTCTGTTATCGGTATATTAACTAGCTTTATACTGGCAATCGTTACTGTTCCTTTTATCTTATTCTATCTTTTAAAGGATGGCGAAAAGCTTCCTGCTTATGTACTGAAAATTTTTCCACCACGCATGAGAGATGACATAAAGTCGGTTTTTACTAGTATCGATAAGCAAATCAGCTCGTATATTCAGGGTCAGATTCTTGTCTCTATGTGTATAGGTATTATGATTTTTATTGGTTTTACCATCATCGGGATGGATTATGCATTATTGTTGGGTGTTATAGCAATGGTTACGAGCGTTGTTCCCTACTTAGGTCCAGTTATAGCAATAACTCCGGCTGCAATTATTGCCTTAGTTACCTCTCCTTTCATGCTTATCAAACTTGCAGTAGTCTGGACAATTGTTCAGTTAATTGAAGGGAAGTTTATATCACCACAAATTATGGGTAAATCATTGCATGTGCACCCGATTACAATAATTTTTGTATTGATTACTTCTGGTGCGATGTTCGGAGTTCCTGGAGTAATTTTGGGTATACCTGGCTATGCTATTTTAAAAGTTATCGTATCCCATTTTTACACAATGTTTAAAAAGAGGTACAATAAATTTGAACCAGTTGTTGAAAAACACTATGAGTACACAAATAACAAGGTGGAATGAGAATAATGGCCAAAAAATTCAACTCCAGTATTGAAGTGAAATCCATTAAGATTGATACTGTGGTGGATCATCCTTATATTGAACATGGGATCAATCTTTCAGGTACGATTTATATTGATGGAGTTCATGACTACGAGCAAATCGAGAATATTAAGTTAGAAGTCTTTAAAGTGATTAATGGAGAAGCTCCCAAAGTTGTTTCCAAGCATTCTATAGAATTGGTAGGCACAGTAGCTTCAAAGGATATGCAAATGATTCCTTTTGAAATCATGCCAGATGAAAGATGGCTTCCAGATGGTGCAGAGGAAATGACAACGCTTATATTACGAACAACTGTATTATTTGAAAATGGCTCAGAATATAATGACGAAGATGAAATACACTTTGACATTGAAGAATAATTAGCAAAAGAACCAGCATTTTTATGCTGGTTTTTTTGTGGATAAAATAAGTTCATTAGACCATTCTATATGAAAAGGATTTGTAGCTGTTTATTTTTTAGCTGCAGTATCAAAAGGAGTATTTCATGAAAAAAATTATAGTTATATTTATACTTACTTTGTTAACTTTAACTGCCTGTGGAGAAAATCGTACATCAAACGAAGATCCTCCACCAGAAATCATTGAAAATAATAGACAAAGTATTGGGCCTGAATCCGGAAATGCAGAGGTCAATAAAGAGAATGATGAAGGAATGCCAAATACGAATGAGTTGAATGATCCTGGCTTAGAGGGATTA
Source organism: Psychrobacillus sp. (assembly GCF_056205495.1). NCBI lineage: Bacteria > Bacillati > Bacillota > Bacilli > Caryophanales > Bacillaceae > Psychrobacillus > Psychrobacillus sp. The sequence continues at coordinate 6,389 of NZ_JBAEAP010000163.1, forward strand.
GAAGGCTACGAATAAATAAAAATTCACATTGTACGAAATAATGGAATATGTTAAAATAATCTTACATTAATGGACGGAGGTGAAGGAAGAATGAAAAACACTGTGAATGCACATGGATTTATATTGGAATTTTTATCCACATCCTGTGCGATTACTCATGGATTTGCTACTAACGGGACCAGTCTGTCCTTTTTTAGACAATTACATGAAATTCACAGCTGATAAGCCATTCTTTCTGAACCACATTAGAAGACTGCTCGCTTATTCGAGCAGTCTTTTTGTATGCAGAAAAATGCTTCCAGCAATAATTTGGAGAGGAAGCGAAACATAATGATATGCAAAATACAAGAAATAAGTAAAATGCTTGGTGGGAATCTTATATTTGAGGACCTGTCATTAGATATTAAATTGGGGGACAAATTAGGAATAGTTGGACGGAATGGAAGTGGGAAAACAACGCTATTTAAGCTAATAGCGGGTATCGAAAAACCTGATCATGGAATAATCACTTTTAAAAAGGGGGCGAAAATAGGATATTTAGCCCAAATTCCTACTTTTTCAGAAAGCGTTAAAGGTAAAGACCTTTTATATGATGCTTTCGAGGATACCATGCAACTACAGAAAAAGATGAGTATACTTGAAAACGAACTAGCAGTGGGAAATGCTGAGGCGATGGAAAAACTTCTAAAGCAGTATGGAGACATACAGGAAGAATTCACGTTACAGGGCGGATATACCATTGATTCCGAAATTGATAAAGTAGTTGAAGGGCTACAGCTAGGTGGTTTTATAGAACAGCCATTTTCAAGTTTAAGTGGTGGTGAGCAAACTAAAATAATGCTTGGACAGCTACTATTAACCAAGCCAGACCTTTTACTGTTGGATGAGCCGACTAATCATTTGGATTTGTTTGCAATAGAGTGGTTAGAGGAGTATTTGGTTAGTTATACAGGAACAGTTGTTATTATTTCACATGACCGATATTTTTTACATAAGGTAGTTACAAAAGTTGCAGATCTTGAGGATGGTATGCTTACGAAATATCATGGTAATTATTCTTCTTTTCTAATCGAAAAGGAAGAAAAACTTACTCGTGAATTTCAACAGTATGAGGAACAACAAAAAAAGATAAAGAAAATGAGAGAAGCGATAAAAAGATTAAGGATATGGGCTAACCAAGCAGTTCCTCCAAATGCAAGTTTACACCGTCAGGCGAGGAATATGGAACGGGCACTAGAGCGGATGGAAAAGGTTCGTAAACCTCTAATAGACCCTAAGAAAATGAGTCTATCTTTTGATGCGGCACCCCGAAGCGGAAAAGAAGTTGTCATAATGGAAGAGGCTTTCAAAAGCTTTGGTGAAAAAATGTTATTAAACAGTGCAGAACTTCATGTATATTGGAAGGACCGTCTTGCAATCGTTGGTAGGAATGGAACAGGTAAAACTACCATTTTGAATATTCTCAGAGGAGTAGAGTTAATTGACTCGGGTGAAGCACGATTTGGTAGTAATGTTCGCCAAGGATATCTTTCTCAACATTTCGAAATAACAGATCCCAAAGCTCGCTTGATAGATATTTTTAGAGCTGAAGTAAATGTGGCAGAGGGAGAGGCCCGACACATTTTAGCGAAGTTTATGTTTTATGGGGCGGATGTTTTTAAAAGAATTGCTGATTTAAGTGGAGGAGAAAGAATGCGACTCCGTCTTGCTCAGCTAATGCATCAAGACATAAATTGTCTAATATTAGATGAGCCAACGAATCATCTTGATATTGATTCACGAGAGGTATTAGAGGAAGCGCTAGATGATTTTACTGGGACTATTATTGCAGTATCTCACGATAGATATTTTCTAAATAAACTATTTCCAAGGACTGCTTGGCTAGAGCATGGCGTGCTTACCACATTTGAAGGTCCTTATGAATGGGCAAGGGAAAAATGGAATGAGTTCTGCTCAAAAGAAAATACTATGAAAAAAGTAATCAATCAGCCCTTAAAAGAAGCAACACCTGTCAAACAACAAAAGGAAATTCCTCTGGAAAAACGAATAAGTGATCTCGAAAATGTTCTAGATGAGCTAACTAAACAAATTAGCATAGAGAATGATTGGGGAAATTATGAGGCATTAAGCTTGGAAAAACTTCGGGTAGAGGAGCAATTGGAGCAATTATTAGAGAAATGGCTAGATTTAGCAGAATGACCAGAATACTTCTCAAAATAGGTTGATATAAGTAATAGAGCATGCTAATATGATTTATTAATGAATAATTTAAATAATTTAATATTCTTATCAAGAGAAGTGGAGGGATTAGGCCCTGTGATACTTCGGCAACCTCTGTTATACAGAAAGGTGCTAATTCCTAACAAGACGATCTTGGAAGATAAGAGCTAGCTAGCAAATTCTTGCCTCTCTTTTCTTACATGGAAAGAGGGGTATTTATTTTAATAGCCGCCTTGCTCCTGGTCGCTTTCTTACTTTTTTGTGGGGCGAAATCACAGGTGCTCTTGCGCATTTCATTGGGAGGGGAAAGTCATTGCCTATAAATATTCCGAAACAATTACCTGCAGCTAAGCTGTTAAAAGAAGAGAAAATTTTTCTCATGGATCAAGAGCGTGCCTACAGGCAGGACATCCGTCCACTTAACATTATTATTTTTAATCTAATGCCTGAGAAGGAAAAAACGGAGCTTCAGCTATTAAGACTTCTAGGAAATACTCCTATACAAGTGAATATAACCTTTATGAATACAGCAACGCATGAATCCAAGAATGCTAGCAAAACCCATTTGGATACTTTCTACACGACATTTGATCAAATAAGAGAAAAAAAGTTTGATGGGATGATTATAACTGGTGCTCCAGTAGAACAGTTGCCATTTGAGGAGGTCGATTACTGGAATGAAATGAAGGAAATAATGGAATGGTCTAAATCCAATGTCACCTCCACGTTACATATTTGTTGGGGGGCGCAGGCTGCACTGTATTATCATTTTGGTATAGATAAATTCTCACTTTCTCAAAAATGCTCAGGAGTGTATCGGCATATATTAACTAACCAAGTGGAGAATTTAATAAGAGGATTTAATGAAGAGTTTAATGCTCCCGTATCTCGTTACACTTCTGTATCTGAAGAAGAAATAGAAAAGGATGAGCGACTAACTATTTTATCTACGTCGGAGGAAGCAGGTGTGTTTCTTGTAAAATCTAACGACAATAAAATGGTGATGGTCACTGGTCATTTAGAGTATGATGCACACACATTAGCAGAGGAATATCATAGAGACATAACTAGAGGAATAGATATAGAGATGCCCAAATACTATTTCCCAAATAACAACCCCTCAAATAAGCCATTAAATACATGGAGGGCACATACACATTTATTGTTTTCTAATTGGTTGAATTACTATGTTTATCAGGCTACTCCTTATAACTGGGAGTAAATAGAAGAAATATATATGAGTCAATTTTATTAAAACAAAAATTATGAAATTGACTTATATAAACTCCTGTTTAAATATTCAGGAGTTTTTTATTGATTTTAGTTTTATTTATTCAAATATTAGGGAAGACAAAATTGAAGAGACATTGTATTTTGTTGATACACATATTTATAAAAGTATGGATTTTCAATTTATTGGAAGTGGGGTTATGTCTATGAGTTTGACACCAAAACAAAGAATCGAGTTACATGGTTTTAATAATCTGACGAAAACACTAAGCTTTAATATGTATGATATTTGTTATACAAGGACGAAGGAAGAAAGGGAAAAATATATTGAATACATTGATGAGCAATATAACGCTGAGCGTCTAACCAATATATTAACAAAAGTGTCCGACATTATAGAAGCTAATATTTTAAACATAGCTCAACAGGACTACGAGCCACAGGGTGCAAGTGTGACCATATTAGTGTCAGAAGGACCCGTGGATCAAACACCAATAGAATCATTTAAGCAATCCCCAGGGCCAATACCAGAGGTCGTTCTTGGTCATCTAGACAAAAGTCATATTACCGTTCATACTTATCCTGAATATCATCCAGATGAAGGAATTAGTACGTTTCGAGCAGATATTGATATATCAACCTGTGGAGAAATTTCTCCGTTAAAAGCTCTAAATTATCTAATACATTCCTTCGAAACAGATGTAATGGTCATGGATTACCGAGTGAGGGGATTCACGAGAGACGTGAAGGGTCATAAATTATTCATTGACCACGATATTAATTCCATTCAAAATTATATTCCGGATGCCTTGCAGGAATATTACCATATGATTGATGTGAATGTTTATCAGGAAAATATTTTTCATACCAAATGTAAGCTTAAACAATTTGATTTGAATAACTACCTCTTCGGTTACAAGGAAGACGAGCTATCCAATGAAGAGAAAATCTCTATTACCAAAAAGCTTAAAACAGAAATGGATGAAATATTTTACGCCAAAAACATGACACGAACCGAATAACATTAAGCTCTAAGCGTTACCATAAGCCGTTGTCCCTTGGAGTAGACTCAAGTTTAAAAAATGAATATTAAATCATCTAGAATAGCAGAGCAATTCGCATAGAATTTGCTCTGTTTTTTTATTTATCGTTTTCTTATAAAGACCCCAACTAATAATAAATCTATTTACCTTTTTTCCTACATATGGGAAAATGATAGAAAATTATGTTAACTTTGCAATGTGTTAATGAAATTAATTTTATCTTATTGGGAGAGGATGATAATAAATAATGACTAAAATCATGATATTAGGGACATTTCATATGGGAAATACTTCTGATTTATATAGTGTAGAAACGGATAATTTACGATCTACTAAAAGGCAAGAGGAGATAAGAAACGTTGTAGATGCTATAAAAGAATTCCATCCTAACAAAATTGCTTTGGAAGTTGAAAAAGAAAAAAATCACTTATTAAACGAAGAGTATTATCAATATTTAAACAATGAACTAGAGCTATCGATAGATGAAATACATCAGTTTGGTTTTCGGGCGGCAGCCGAGTTAAAACATGAAGAGATATATGCAATAGATTGGATGGAGAACGTTGGGAATCGATCAATCGGAGAAGTTATGAAGTGATTTTTTTCTTTTTCAACTTCCAAAGCAATTTTGTTAGGATGGAATTCTTTTATAGCATCTACAACGTTTCTTATCTCCTCTTGCCTTTT
>NZ_JBAEAP010000164.1:0-2973 GCF_056205495.1 Psychrobacillus sp.
TGAGCAATATCCAAGTGATTGGTCGGCTCATCTAACAGCAATATTGGAGCCTGCTGAGCTAAAGCCTGCGCTACAAAAACTCGTTGCTGTTCTCCTCCTGATAGTAGCTCTAGTAAATGCTTTTCATATTGATCAATAGCAGTCAGCCTCATTGCCTCCTGCGTCGCCATTTCATCCTCTTTCGACCATGTAGAAAACCAGCCAGATTGATGAGGATATCGTCCAAGTGAAACTGTATCAAAAACGGTATGTGAAAAAGCTTGATTGTGCAGCTGTGGTAAAACTGCCAGCCTTTTTGCAAGCTCCTTTGAGGAATAGGATTTCAGTGGCTTACCTTCAATTAGTACTTCTCCCGATGAAGGTGTAAGTATGCCACTCATCAATTTTAAAAGAGTGGATTTCCCACTACCATTTGGACCTAATATTCCTAGCATTTCTCCTTTAGATACCTGAAAGGAGACGTCATGCACTATAAGCTTTTGATGGTAGCCACCAGAAAGCTTTTTTATCTCTAGCATGTTAAGCAGCTCCTTTTTTACGTTGTCGGAAGAAGATAAATGCAAAAACTGGTGCACCTATAAAGGCTGTGATAACTCCAATAGGAAGCTCTGTTGGAGATATAATCGTACGTGATACGAGATCACAAATAATTAATAACGATGCTCCGTTTATGAAGCTTAACGGGAGTACATGCCGGTTATCGGAGCCAAATAACAGCCTCGTCATATGAGGCACTACGAGTCCGACAAATCCAATGGTTCCCGATACAGCTACAGCTGTCCCAGTAAGCATAGACCCACCTATTAGTATCATCATTTTACGTTTCTTTACTTCCACACCTAAATGCTGTGCTCGTTCTTCTCCAAACAGCATTGCATTTAGCTCCCTACGGTTTAACCATAATAAAAGTGAACCAATTATTATAAAAGGCAATGCCATTTGAACATAGCTCCAGCCGCGCATAGAGACGCTTCCAAGGAGCCAGCCAATTATTTGTCTCAGCTCTTCCCCTGTTAATGCAATCATTAAGGAAATGACGGAGCCGAGAAACGAGCTAAAGATAATGCCTGTTAAAATAATCGTTTCCATTTTCATCGCTCGATCAACAAGCTTTGCGAAGGTGATTACGGTGAGCATCGTTACAAGTGCTCCTACCATACTGAAAACAGGCAGGGTGAACATTCCTAAAAAAGGTACCGATATTCCAAAAAAGAGTGTAGCCACTGCACCAACAGATGCTCCGGACGACACTCCCAATGTATAAGGATCAGCTAGCGGATTTTTAAGCAGGCTTTGAAAAGCTGCTCCCGCTATTGCCAGGGATGCTCCGACTAATCCTGCGAGTATAACTCGCGGCATGCGAATCTTCCAAACGATATTTGTTGCAATCGCATCTGTACCCGTATCCCATAAAGTACTGATCGGTACCTTTACAGATCCGACCGACACACCTAGCCAAATGGCTACGATTAACGTAGCCAGTGACAAGATGTAACCGATCATTGATTTACTCACTAAATGCCTCCGGATAAATAGCCTTAGCCACTTCCTCTAGACCTTCTACTAAACGTGGACCTGGACGACTCGTTGCATCCTCATCCACTTGTACCACCTCATCATTTTGAATGGCAGTCACTGTGTCAAAGCCATCACGTTGCTTCACCTTTTCTACGATTCCTTCCACGTAGTCATAGGTGATTAACATAACATCTGGGTTACGACTTACTATTTCCTCTGGGTTAACTTGAAACCAACCATCTTGATCGGCCATAATGTTTTCTGCATTGACCATCGTTAAAATTTCTTGCATAAATGTCCCATTACCAGGAGTATAGATTTCTGGTACATCGGAAGTTTCTACGAATACTGTTTTCTTTGTCTCTACTTTTGCAACTTTTTCTTGAATTTCGTCAACCTTTGCCTTCATATCCTCTATAACCGCTTGTGCTTCCTCATATTTCCCCGTTGCTCGGCCAATTTGTTCAATAGTTGTATAGGTTAAGTTAAAATCCTTTGCATCCTGTACTACAAATACTTTTACACCAGCATCTCGGAGCTGCTGTAATCCTGCCTCTGCCATGGAAACAATGGATTCATGAGCGAATACGATATCCGGACTTAAAGAGATAATTTTTTCAATGTTATACTCCATGCCACCAATTTTTTCTTTTTCTAAGGCTTCCTTAGGGTAGCTCTCATAATCATTCACACCGATAATTTCCTCATTTAGCCCTAAAGCAAATAGAATTTCGGTATTGCTTGGAATCATAGATATAATGGAAGTCGGAGCTTCCTCTAGCGTAATCTCTTGGCCTACTGCATCAGTGAGAGTCAGCGGAAATGCTGTTTCCGAGCTACCAACCTCTACACTATCTTCTTTTTTTAACGGAAGTGTTTCGGAATCATTGCACCCAGCCAATACAAACAGTGCTATCCCAATTAATAACCAAAACTTTTTCATCCTTCATTCCTCCTAATTTTAAACAACAAAAAATCCCCCATCCTAGGATGAGAGATAGATAGGTATAAATCTGCCAAAAATACCGAAAGCGGACCTACACCAGACCTATCCGCGTAGGTAATGGGTGTGTACGTAAAGGCAGGTTTTCTGACTTATGATGCACTTGCATCACTTACAGTGGCGGGACCGCGCTGGACTCTAACCAGCTTCCCTTTTAACTCTAGCATCCAATAACTAGAGCACCTTTACGCAAAAAATATTCTTTTACTACTTAGCATTTATTATACCTTATATTTAAATGTTGTCGAGATGATGTCGGTATTTGAAAAAGCATACATTTTATACATTTCAACAATACGAACGATTAATAAAGAATATTGAAGTGTATATTCTTTTAAATGTGGAAAGTAGAATTGATTTCCGCTCTGGCGGACGCTTTCCGCTTCAATCAATAATTAGAAAAGGTTCGTGGTTGGTTGATTGGTAAAGACTTCTTTATAATATATAAAACA
>NZ_JBAEAP010000165.1:0-3031 GCF_056205495.1 Psychrobacillus sp.
ATTTTTGGAACGAAGAATATCGCTGAGGCTGCAGATGTGTTCGGTGTGGAATACTTTGTGATGGTATCTACAGATAAAGCAGTGAACCCACCAAACGTCATGGGCGCAACCAAACGCTTTGCCGAAATGATCGTTCAAAACCTTGCAAAGGAAAGCAATACGAAGTTTGCTGCAGTCCGCTTTGGTAATGTGTTGGGATCACGAGGTAGTGTTGTGCCATTATTTAAAAAGCAAATTGCTGCCGGGGGACCTATTACGGTAACGGATCCTGAAATGACAAGATACTTTATGACAATACCTGAAGCATCACGCTTAGTTTTACAAGCGGGAAGCCTAGCAAGTGGTGGAGAAGTATTTGTGTTAGATATGGGAGAGCCGGTCAAGATTGTAGATTTAGCCAAAAACCTGATCAAGCTATCCGGCTTTAGAGAAGGAGAAATTGGTATCGAATACTCTGGTATTAGACCAGGAGAAAAACTATTCGAAGAGCTGTTAAATGACAATGAGATTCAAAGTCGATTTATCTTCCCTAAAATCCATGTAGGAAAAGCAAACCCAATAAGTGAAGCAGAGTTGAAATACGTCATGGAAAAGCTACCGGAAATGGATAAAGCAACATTAAAAGAAACATTAATCGGACTAGCTAATCATAAATTTGTAGATTCACCGATCAAGGAACATGTCTGATTTCAATTATCTGACAAATGAAGGAGTTAACCAATGAAAAAAGTAAGAAAAGCCATCATTCCTGCAGCAGGTTTAGGAACTCGTTTTCTACCTGCTACAAAGGCAATGCCAAAGGAAATGCTACCTATCGTAGACAGACCTACTATTGAATATATCGTAGAAGAGGCAATTGCATCTGGAATTGAAGATATTATTATCGTAACTGGTAAAGGAAAAAGATCTATCGAGGACCATTTCGACCGTAACTTTGAGTTAGAAGAAAACCTTAGAGAAAAAGGTAAATACGAGCTACTGGATAAGATCAATCAATCTTCTAAGGTAGAGATACATTATATACGCCAAAAAGAACCCAAGGGATTGGGACATGCGGTATGGTGTGCCCGTAACTTTATAGGCGATGAACCATTCGCAGTTTTACTTGGAGATGACATTGTCCAGGCAAACAAACCCTGTCTTCAACAACTAATGGAACAGTATGATGAAACAGGTTCATCTGTCATTGGAGTTCAGCAAGTGGCAAAAGAAAACACACATCGCTATGGAATTATTGATCCAAATGGTCAAGAAGGTAGACGTTATCAGGTTAGTAACTTTGTTGAAAAACCAGAGGAAGGAACAGCACCTTCTAATCTCGCTATTATGGGACGTTATGTATTAACTCCCGAAATTTTTGGGTTTTTGGATAAACAGCAAGCTGGTGCAGGTGGAGAAATACAGTTAACTGATGCTATTCAAGAATTAAACCAAGTTCAAGATGTATTTGCTTATGATTTTGAAGGTAAGCGATATGATGTTGGGGAAAAGCTTGGGTTTATACAGACTACTGTGGAGATGGCTTTGGAGAGGGATGAATTAAGAGGGGAACTGCTTGAGTATTTGAAGCAGCTCTTAAATAGTGTGGAAGTTAAGTAGATTTTAATATTACAAAATCGAAGCCCAAATTTAATGGGCTTTGATTTAAATAGAACTAAAAGTTAGTAGGTTAGTAGTTGGTTTGAATATTGAATTTCATTTCCAATTAAGTACTAAGCGACTAAAGTAATTAAGGAGCGTGACAGAGATGTACATGGGAATTAAAAGACTAATAGATGTCATACTTTCATTATGCGGTCTAATTGTTCTATCACCAGTATTCTTATTGTTAATTATAGGAATTAAATTGGAGTCACAAGGGCCAGTTTTCTTTAAGCAAAAAAGAGTTGGTATTCATAAGGCTCATTTTAATATTTTGAAGTTCAGAACTATGAGAATAGATACGCCTAAGGACACTCCCACTCATTTATTGGCAAACCCAGAGCATTATATAACAAAAATGGGCAAATTTCTAAGAAAGACATCACTTGATGAACTTCCACAAATTTGGAATATCTTTGTTGGACAGATGAGTATTATTGGTCCGAGACCAGCATTATGGAATCAGTATGATTTAATAGCAGAACGTGATAAGTATAGAGCGAATAATATCCCACCTGGATTGACAGGTTGGGCACAGATTAATGGGAGAGATGAGCTTCCTATTCAGGTGAAAGCGAAGTTGGATGGGGAGTATGTTGAGAAGATTAGTTTTGGCATGGATGTTAAGTGTTTCTTTGGGACGATTGTTAGTGTTGTTAAGAGTGATGGGGTTGTTGAAGGTGGGACAGGGACATCCAGTAAGAATGAAGTTGCTGCTACAAAGGAGAGTAAACCAAAATGAAAAAAATATTGATAACAGGATTGAATAGCTATGTAGGTATAAGTCTTGAAAAATGGTTGGCAAATTATCCTGATAGATATTCTGTAGATTCGATTAGTTTAAGAGATGAATCATGGAAGGAAAGAGACTTTTCAATATATGATGTTGTGTTTCATGTAGCAGGTATAGCCCACGTTTCAACAAATCCTAATATGGAAGAAATGTATTATAAAGTGAATCGTGATCTTACAATAAAAACAGCAGAAAAAGCAAAAGCAGAAGGTGTAAAACAGTTTATTTTTATGAGTAGCATAATTGTATATGGGGATAGTACCAGTGATAAGAGAGTCATTGATAAAGATACAATACCAACTCCGAGTAACTTTTATGGTAATAGTAAACTGGGAGCAGAAGTAGGAATTAAACCTTTAGAAAGTGATAATTTCAAAGTTGTTATTATTAGACCACCTATGGTTTATGGAAAGGGGTCTAAAGGAAATTATCCTAAGCTTTCAATGATAGCTAAAAAAACCCCGTTATTCCCTAATATCACAAACCAAAGAAGTATGCTGCATATAGATAACCTAAGTGAGTTTATTAGATTAATGGTTGATAATGAAGAGAGAGGGTTATTCTTTCCGCAAAATAGTGAATATGTTCAGACAAGTG
>NZ_JBAEAP010000166.1:0-3165 GCF_056205495.1 Psychrobacillus sp.
TGTAGTAAATATTGCATTTAATGTAAGAGGATTTTATCAAGTAGACGCTGCTAAGATAACAACTATTAATGAACAGTTTGAAAATGTAGAAGTCACTTCCGACAACGCGTCCATTACTATATTACCTACGACTAGTTCGGATACGTCGGTTGAGTATTCATCCAAACAAAATAGGAATAATCTTTCTGTTAAAGTGAAGGGCAATACTCTTTTTGTAGAGCTAAAAGAAAAATGGTGGAATACATTTCAATTTGGTATTAATTCAAGAAGTAATCAGCTAAATATTTATTTACCTGAAAAAGAATACGAAGATATGATGGTGTCTACTTCGAATGGGAGTGTAGAAGTAAATAGCATTAAGGGCGATCAACTTATATTCGAATCTGATAATGGTTCAATAGAATTGGAAGATATTACTGGCAAGGACGTATATGCAGAAACGAATAATGGAAAAGTTTCCTTGAAGAATATTGAAGGAAAAATCGATGCAGAGTCAGATAATGGATCTATTTCTTTGGACACGAAAACCCTAGATCAGCATATTAGCCTTAGCACGGACAACGGAAGCATTGAGGTGAACTCCGATCAGGAACCTACAAACGCAACAATCACATCAAGCACTGATTTCGGTGGTATTAATATTTACGGATCCTCTGATAAATCCATAACATATGGCAAAGGCAAGTATCAAATTGAGCTGGATACGGATTTAGGCAGTATATCTGTTAAATAAATTTTTATGGAAAATATAATAAGAGTTAGAATGGACTTTTATAGTTCATTCTTTTTTTATGGTTAAGGTTTTGCTCAAATCTACTAGAGTATAAAAACCTTGCACAGACGTAAATAAATCTTGCTTAGACGAGAGAGAACCTTGCAGAGATGGGTAACAATATTGCGGAAATGAACTAGAACCTTGCAAATCAATATTCGTATGTTCTTACCAGAAAGGGTCAGAACATTTTATTACATCCACGTATTGCTTGAGTCCAAGTATAAACTACCTGGACTTTTTAGTTGAGCTTTAGCTTTCAAACTTCCTCTATTTTCATCGTGATATTAGACTACTCCAATTTATAATTATTCAACTATACTAACTGTCATCTTCCTGCTTGCTGTTTCCATCCCAAGACTTTCGTAAAAGGAAATGGCGCCATTATTGAATTCCCACACGTTCAGTTCCAATGTAGTTGCTCCTTGGCTTTTTGCCCAATCCAGGCATGCATGGAATATTTTTTTGCCAACACCCTTTTTGTTATGCTTGCCTGCCACTCCAAAGTCATTGATATATGCAAACTTTCTTGGAATTAATGAGTCGAACAAAGGAGCTTCTTTAACCTCTAATACAGCAAAACCAACTACCTCATCAGCAAGCCTCGCTATTAATATTTCACTGGATGGATTTGTTAATAACGAATGGTAGTATTCATCCGGCATTACTTGGTCGACCTGTCTAAAAATATTTGGTAAGGCAAGGGAATGTTCGTCATGGCCTTCTTTAACTAATAAATTAATCGCATTAAAATCATGTAAAGTCGCACATTCTATTAATATTTCCATTGTATGTCTCCTACTTCTACTATATATTTTTATTTATTTTACTAGAGTGCTATGTTTTTGCAACTCTAAAATTTAAATTTTCTTACTTTATAAAATAAACAAGTAATATAATAGAGAAAACTAGTTTATCAGGAATAGGTCAAATAACAATAAAGGATGAAGTTTAAATGAAGTATCCAGCAGCATTTGTAGATAAAATAACAGGAGCTTTCCAAGAAGAAGGAAAACAATGGCTCAATCGATTACATCTGATAATAGAAGAATATAAAGAAAAATGGGATTTGTCGATAGAGGAACCAGTAGACAACCTGTCTTATAACTATGTATTAAACGTAAAGCAGCAAGATGGAACACAAGCAATTCTCAAAATAGGAGTTCCTAACTGGGATTTTTCTAATGAAATCAACACGCTTATTACATATAACGGAACAGGATGTGTAAAATTACTTCTATTTGATCACAAGGACGGGATTATGTTACTCGAAAAACTATCCCCAGGCAATATGCTTTCTGATTTGTCAGAGGAAGAGGCAATCGAAACATATGTTGAGGTGTGGAGCAAACTACCAAGAACAGTAAATCCGACATACTCAACTACAGAAATCCTTACATGGTTCTCAGGTTTTGATCGTTTTTTGAGGAGTGAGTATGTAGACGAGTACCCTTTGAAGGAATTTGTATTAGAAGCCAAATCTTTTATTGGCGAATTTATAAACAACAAAGATGAGACATTTCTTTTGCATGGAGATTTGCATCATGAAAACATCCTATTTTCCGACTTACATGGTTGGACAGCTATAGATCCAAAAGGAGTGAATGGTCATCTATATTTTGACTTTACTTCCTTTATGGTTAATCATCTTCCAAAAAGTTTGGATGTGAAACAAGTTTTACATAATCGAATAAATAGAATTTCTGATTTATTACAGTTAGATAAACAAAAACTAATAAAAGCTAGTTTTATAATGGGAACTTTGAGTGCATGCTGGGCTATCGAGGACAAAGATCCGTGCTGGGAGATATCTTACATAAGCACTCAACATTTTCGAAGCTTCCTAGTTGAGTAAGTTAGTTAGCTTGGTTATGTTAAAAAAAGCTCGGATTGATTTTTAGTGAAGTGGTTTTGTAAGTTGAACAAGAACTTTGAATTTGAAAGCATTGTAATTTTCAATTGTCTATTTCGGTGAAGGGGGAATTAATATGCTTAGAAAAAATATACTATCAATCCTAATACCTATATTTTTTTTAGTTGTGTTGTTTGGTTGTGAAAGTGGAAGTTCGGAAAGTTCTTATAGTGCATATTTGATAATTAATGGGAAAGAGTACACTTGGCAAGGTGATATTGAAAATAATGAATTCACAGTCGCGGATAAAATTGGAGAAGTTATTAAAAAAGTAGATAAAGAAGTAATGCCAAAGGACAATCTATCATCCAATTTTCTAGAAGTTGGAGAAGAAATATACAGCTCGAACGAAGATAGTAAAGTCGTTATAGTAAAAAGAGAACATGATGGAAATTTTGATAAATTTACGGAAAGTGACTACTATAAAGAACATAATAGTTAAAATTAAAGAATTCCTTGTTATGCTAACGTGTGCTTTCGC